>NZ_JAPDBQ010000003.1:0-85334 GCF_027705325.1 Aeromonas sp. QDB18 | reverse complement strand
GATGGCCACTGCGGACAGTACTTCAGCGTCCTGAACAATGACTCCGAGTACGGATTATCGTTGCTGACCCGAGGCCGTCCCCGCGAGGGCGTGACACCCAGGTCATGCATCTTGGTCAGCAGCGTGACTGACTTCATTGGCGCGCCGTTGTCCGAGTGCAAGACCAGCGGCTGCTTCCAGCACTGCTCGCGGATGATGCTCCGTTGCAGCAACGCCGCCGCCCGTTCACCGCACTCTTGCTCATGCACTTCCCAGCCCACCCCTTTGCGGCTGTAGATGTCCTCTATCAGATAGAGGTAGTAATACTGGCCGCGCACGAGTGACGGCAAGTAGGTGATATCCCAGGACCACACTTGATTGGGCCCAGTCGCGGTATGGCTGGTTGGTACCGGCACATGACGCGGTGGCTGGCTCCGGCCACGCCTGTGCTGCTGGTCAGCCGCCCGCAAGATGCGATAGAAGCTCGACTCACTGGCCAAGTAGCGCCCCTGGTCGGCCAGCCGTGGCACAATTTGACTCGGCGGCAACGAGGCGAACTCCTGGCTATTGCAGACGTCCAGCACGGCCTGCCGCTCCTCTGGGCTCAATGCATGAGCAGGTATGGAACGAACCGCATCCGGTCGCCTATCGGCACTCAGCTCAGGCCCGGCCAACCAGCGCTGGAGCGTGCGCAGACTCAGCCCCAACACCTCGGCCGCAGGATGCTTGCGGGCGCCAGCTTCAAGCGCTTCGCGCCACCATGCAACGTATTGCTGCCGCTCTGGCAACGAGGTCAGTTGTCCTCGTCGACGTTGCTCCAGTAGGCATCGAGCTTTTTTTGCAATATCAGCAGAGCTGCCGCCTCGGCCAGGGCCTTGTCTTTGCGCCGCAGCTCTTGCTCCAGTTGCCGGATACGCTTCTTGTCCGCTTTGGCCTGTGCCTTCTCCGCCTGTTGTAAGGTACGAGCGGATTGCTGGCCCAGAATACAGGCTTGGCGCCATTGCTGGACTTGCTCGGGATAGAGACCCTTACGGCGGCAGTACTCACTGAGTTCAATCTCGGAAAGCGCAGCGGTTTCCAGCACGACGGCGAACTTGGCCTCGGCGGGCCATTCATCGGTCAGTTTGTTGTCCCCGGGCACAGGAGACCCTCCGTCTTTGGCGTGTTTGCGCCAATTATACAGAGTGACCTCGCTGATGTTTTCCTGCCGAGCCAACTCGGCCACCGACATATTGATGGGCGGCAGCAGCTTCTTGAGCAAAGCAGCCTTGCGCTCACTTGAATAACGAGCCATTCGACACTCTTTATCCGCCCCCGGTCTTCACATTTAGATTATTCAGATTAGGCGACAACTATTCTGACACCGGGGGGCCGTCCCCGCGAGGGCGTGACACCCAGGTCATGCATCTTGGTCAGCAGCGTGACTGACTTCATTGGCGCGCCGTTGTCCGAGTGCAAGACCAGCGGCTGCTTCCAGCACTGCTCGCGGATGATGCTCCGTTGCAGCAACGCCGCCGCCCGTTCACCGCACTCTTGCTCATGCACTTCCCAGCCCACCCCTTTGCGGCTGTAGATGTCCTCTATCAGATAGAGGTAGTAATACTGGCCGCGCACGAGTGACGGCAAGTAGGTGATATCCCAGGACCACACTTGATTGGGCCCAGTCGCGGTATGGCTGGTTGGTACCGGCACATGACGCGGTGGCTGGCTCCGGCCACGCCTGTGCTGCTGGTCAGCCGCCCGCAAGATGCGATAGAAGCTCGACTCACTGGCCAAGTAGCGCCCCTGGTCGGCCAGCCGTGGCACAATTTGACTCGGCGGCAACGAGGCGAACTCCTGGCTATTGCAGACGTCCAGCACGGCCTGCCGCTCCTCTGGGCTCAATGCATGAGCAGGTATGGAACGAACCGCATCCGGTCGCCTATCGGCACTCAGCTCAGGCCCGGCCAACCAGCGCTGGAGCGTGCGCAGACTCAGCCCCAACACCTCGGCCGCAGGATGCTTGCGGGCGCCAGCTTCAAGCGCTTCGCGCCACCATGCAACGTATTGCTGCCGCTCTGGCAACGAGGTCAGTTGTCCTCGTCGACGTTGCTCCAGTAGGCATCGAGCTTTTTTTGCAATATCAGCAGAGCTGCCGCCTCGGCCAGGGCCTTGTCTTTGCGCCGCAGCTCTTGCTCCAGTTGCCGGATACGCTTCTTGTCCGCTTTGGCCTGTGCCTTCTCCGCCTGTTGTAAGGTACGAGCGGATTGCTGGCCCAGAATACAGGCTTGGCGCCATTGCTGGACTTGCTCGGGATAGAGACCCTTACGGCGGCAGTACTCACTGAGTTCAATCTCGGAAAGCGCAGCGGTTTCCAGCACGACGGCGAACTTGGCCTCGGCGGGCCATTCATCGGTCAGTTTGTTGTCCCCGGGCACAGGAGACCCTCCGTCTTTGGCGTGTTTGCGCCAATTATACAGAGTGACCTCGCTGATGTTTTCCTGCCGAGCCAACTCGGCCACCGACATATTGATGGGCGGCAGCAGCTTCTTGAGCAAAGCAGCCTTGCGCTCACTTGAATAACGAGCCATTCGACACTCTTTATCCGCCCCCGGTCTTCACATTTAGATTATTCAGATTAGGCGACAACTATTCTGACACCGGGGGGATGTCCGCCTTTCTCGGGGTTCGCTTCTTGGCCAGCGAATACACTACCGGCAAGACCCACAAGGGGCGGATCGATTCCCTCGGGATCGATGAGAATGGCTGCCCGGTGATCATCGAGTACAAACGTTACAGTAACGAAAATGTCATCAATCAGGGCCTTTTCTATCTGGATTGGTTGCTCGACCATCAGGCCGAGTACCGCTGGCTGGTGATGGAGATGCTGGGGAAAGAGGTGGCCGATAGCATCGAGTGGTCCGGCACCCGCCTGCTCTGCATAGCCGGTGACTTCACCCGCTATGACCTGCACGCCGTACAGCAGATCAACCGCAATGTCGAGCTGATCCGCTACAAGTTTTTTGGCGATGATCTGCTGATGCTGGAGTTGGTCAATGCGGTGACCAGCCAGATCAATAAACCCTCCACTCCGACTGAGCTTGGCTTGCCGCCATCGATACCTGTGAGTGAACCAGTCCAAGCCTCCAATGGCCATGTCCGTACCAATGCTGAACGTCTGGCAGCTGCCAGTCCTTCGCTGCGTACCCTTTATGAGTCAATGTGCGATTTTATTGAGGGGCTGGGTGATGAGGTGCAACGCAAGGAGCTCAAGGGAAAGTGCGAACAAGTATCCCACGAACAAAAAATGAAAATTTTAGTCATTTAATATCAATGGGTTACCATTAAATGCTCTCGTGCCATATGACTTATTCGCACCTTCCTTAACTGAATTTCTCTCATCGGGTCTGGTTCTCCACAAGATTGCAGAAACAGGCTGGTTCATCTCTCCTCATCACCCGACCACCGTGGCTAAGTTGGATTTCTCTCATCGTTCCTGGATCCCCATATATCGGTAGTAGGCATTGCAGGCTCCTTCGGAGCTGACCATGCAGCTGCCCATGGGCTGGGTCGGGGTGCAGCCCCGGCCAAAGACGTTGCACTGGTTCGGTTTGGCCAGGCCGCGCAGGATATCGGCGCACTGGCACGCCTTGTGGTCATCGATGGGAGTCTGATTGAGTTGAAAGTGACGCTCCGCATCGCGCCTGGCAAAGGCATCGCGCAGGCGCAGGGCCGAGGCGTTGATGTCCCCCAGACCTCGCCAGCGAAAGTGCTCGCGGGTCTCGAAAAAGCGCTCGACCAGCCGCTGGGCGGCTTTATTGCCGCTGGCGGTGACGGCGCGGCTGTACTGCACTTCCAGCGCGTAGCGACCCTCAACCTTCCCCCTGGCGCACCATCATCAAGAGCGCCTCCATCACATCCACCGGCTCGAAGCCGCTCACCACCACGGGTACCTGATAGCGATCGACGATGGGCAGGTAGATATCGGCACCTGTGATGACGCTGACGTGGGAGGGGCCGATAAAGGCGTTCACCTTGGCCACCTCGTCGGCCATCACCGCATGAATGGCGGAGGGCACCAGCACATGGTTGATATGAAACAGCAGGTTATCGATCCCTTGATCTTCAGCGGCAGCTAAAAGCGCGGCAGTCATTGGGGTAGAGGTTTCGAAGCCGATGGCGAAGAAGACCACGGTTTTTTCCGGGTTCTCTTTGGCGATGCGCAGGGCATCGAGGGGGTCATAGACCGGGCGGATATCGCTCCCCTTGGCGCGCTGCTGGGCCAACGTGCCTATGGAGCCCGGCACCCGGATCATGTCCCCCAGGGTGACCAGAATGACGCTCGGTTGACTCGCCAGCTCGATGGCCTGATCGATGCGCTCTTTGGGCATGATGCAGACCGGGCAGCCGGGGCCATGGACAAACTCGATGCTGGCCGGCAGCAGTTGGTGCAGGCCGTATTTCATGATGGTGTGGGTATGGCCACCGCACACCTCCATCACCCGCAGCGGCTCGGGCAGATCTTTGGCGAGCTCATTAATTTGGGCGGCGAGGGCGCGGATCACCCGGGGCTGACGAAAGCCCTGAAAGAGATCATTCAAGGTCAGCATGGCAAGATATCCTGTTTGGGCATCAGGGCCACCATCTGGCGGAAGCTCTCGAGGCTGGCCTGCGCCTCCGCTTCGTCAATCTTGCTCATCACAAAGCCGATATGGAGCAGCACATAGTCGCCCACCTGGAGGGGCTCCTCGAGCAGCATGCAGCTGACGCGCCGCTGCACCCCCAGGGTATCGACGGTGATGCAGTTATCTTCGGGGTGCAGCTGCACCACCTGAGAGGGGATGGATAGACACATGGATTTCAGGACTCCGACAAGGTGGCACAACCGGCTGTGGCAGGCTGGTACGTGGCAATATGGTGGATGGCAAACCAGAGCTGACCGGCGGCGATGCCACCGTCATTGAGCGGCAGGGTTTCGCTGGTCAATACCTGCTGGCCTGCGGCTTCGAGAGCGGGCACCAGCTGATCCATCAGCACCCGGTTTTGAAAGACGCCGCCCCCGAGCGCTACCGGATAGCCGGGGAAGCGCTCGGCCAGGGCGATGACCAGATTGCTGATGGCGCGGATAAAACCGGCGGCCAGGCTGGCGGTGGCGGTGCCTTTGCGCCGCTCGCTGACAAGGGTATGGATGAGCTCGGCCCACTCAATCTGCAGTGGCCCTTCCGCTGATTGGCTGAGATCAAAGGCGAGGGGGAAGTGCTGTTCATCGGGGGCCAGCTGCAAGGCGGCGGCCTCCAGCAGGAGTCCCGCTTCGCCCTCGTAATCGGGGGTGTCGATCACCCCCAAGAGCGCCGCCACCGCATCGAACAGCCGACCGATGGAGCTGGTGTAGGGGGCGTTGCGGCCAAGGCGCCAGAGCTGGTGCAGATTGTTGATCTGCCCAGCGGGCAGTTGCTTGATCGCCGGAATATCGAGGGCGCTGATCTGCTCAGGAGTGTGCGATTCGAACAGCAGCCCCAGCAACTGGCGCACCGGCTCGCGAATGGCCGCCTCGCCGCCGACAAGCTTGAAGGGGGCAAGGTGGGCAACCCGCTCAAATCCCTGAACGTCTGCAATCAGCAGCTCGCCGCCCCAGAGGGTGCCGTCATCGCCAAGGCCGGTGCCATCGAAGGCAACACCCAGCACCGGGCCCGTGATGTTGTGCTCGGCCATCACCCCCAGCAGGTGGGCGTGATGGTGCTGCACCTCGAGATGGGTTGCATTGTGATCGCGGCAATAGCCCTTGGCCCACTGGTGGCTGAGGTAGCCGGGGTGTCGATCCGAGACCAGCAGTTCTGGCTTGAGATCGTAAAGTTCGCGAAAGGTTGCCAGGGTCTGCTCGAAGTGCTCCTGCATCGGCAGGCTGTGCAGATCGTCGATATAGGGGCTGTAGATGCGCTGGCGGCCGAAGGCGAGCGCCAGCTGGTTCTTCTGCTGCGCCCCGACTGCCAAGAGCGGCGCCTTGACCGCCTCTTGCAGGCTGGGAGTGCAGGGGGCATAGCCTCGGGCGAGGCGCAACGTCTGGCGTCGCCCGCCCGCCCACTGCACCAGACTGTCGTCGCACGGGTGCAGGATGGGGCGGTTGTGATCCAGGATGCCGTCAATCTCGCCCCCGAGTTCCCTGACCACCGCCTCGCACTCGATAAGGATGGGGCTGCCGCGACCATTGGCGCTGGTGGCCACCAGCGGGATGGCGCAGGCGTCCAGCAGCAGCTGATGGAGCGGGGTATAGGGGAGCATGACCCCAAGGTAGGGGATGCCGGGGGCGATCCCCTCGGCCAGCGGCGCCGTTGTCAGTTGGGATTCTGACGGCCGATCATCGCTTTTTCGCTTGCGCAGCAAGGTGATGGGTCTGGCCTGAGAGGCGAGCAGCTGCCACTCGTCTTCGCAGCCGGTGACATGGAGCTTGGCCTTGGCAAGGAAGCCCATCATCACCGCCAGCGGCTTGCGCGCGCGCCGCTTGAGCATTCGCAATCTGGCAACACTCTGTTCATTGCGGGCATCGCATATCAGGTGATAACCCCCCATGCCCTTGACCGCAATAAGCTTGCCCGCTTGCAGGGCGCGGGCAGCTGTGTGCAGCGCATCCTCGCGCTCGGCCAGGGCATCGCCGTGGCCGCTGCGCCAGGTCAGATGCGGCCCGCACTCGGGGCAGCTCACCGGCTGGGCGTGGTAGCGTCTGTCCAGCGGATTTTCATAGGCTGCCGCGCAGCGCGGGCACATGGCAAAGCCGGCCATGGCGGTGTGGGGTCTGTCGTAGGGGAGGCGGCGGATAATGGTGTAGCGCGGGCCGCAGTGGGTGCAGTTGGTAAAGGGGTAGTGGTGGTGGCGATCCGCGGGGTTGGCCACGTCCCGGGCGCACGCCTCACACATTCCCTGATCCGGCGAGATGGCGACTGTGGCGGCGCTCTGCTGCTGGCTGGCTTTAATTCGAAACTGGCCATGAAATTGGCCATCGAAGTCGGGATCCTGATCTCGGGGCAGTTCCCGCTCGCTGAAATGATCGATACGGCTCAAGGGCGGCGCCAGTTCCCGCAGTTCTCGGGCAAAGCTGGCGAGCTGCTCAGGCGATCCTTCGGCGCCGATGGTGACGCCATTGGCATCGTTCAATACATAACCGGCAAGGCTGTGGCGCAGCGCCAGCCCATAGACGAAGGGGCGAAAACCGACCCCCTGCACGATACCGTCTATATGAAATTCCCGGCGCAGTCGAAGGCGTGTCGACGTGGTCATGGCGCCATCCAAAGAGGGGCCAGCGCCCCTCCCTGATAACCGGGGGGCAGGGAACCCTCCCTCATGACAGGGAGGCTGGGGAGGGCCGACAGGGGCGGCCATCCGGCGATCATCCTGGGGGATGTCATGCGATATCGAACTCCCATCTGCTGGCCTGCCGCCACGGCATGGGCCATCGGGTGCAACGAACGGGGGGCAACGGGCTGCGTCGCGATAGAAGGGGCGTAGCCTTGGCAGGAAGAGGAGGCCCTCGCCCTGTCACGGGGGCCAAGTTTACCGGGGCACTTGTCCCCAATACTTTGATCTCGCCCCTGTTTGAGTGCCAGATGCGGCGCTGCTTTGCGATCCTGTGAGCCTGCTCCGCCAGCGATCGGCGTGTGAGGGCAGGCGGCGCCACGCCCCCGGGGCGCTGAGCCGGCTCCTGAAGGGGGCAAATCGAGGATGGCGGGGCCAACACGCAGGTTTTATTGTTTGGTTTTATTTAACGATTATGGTCAATCGAGTAGAAAAATTGAACACATTGGAGGCTGTTTTACCCCTTGCGGGGGCTGGCGGGGGTCTGCCGGCCCTGAAAAACGGGGCCAGCCCGGTTTCCCGGTGCGTCTCGGCGGCGAGGCGCCTGCGGACGGGATCTGCCATTGGCGGCCCTGGGCTGGTATAGTCCTGCGCCAACAAAAGAGGTTGGAGAGACGGCTTGCCGATGTCCCTGGGGCGGCGCCTCTCTTCGCGGCATCAAAGGATATCCCCATGAAATTCAGTCCCCTGCTCGATGAGATGATGAAGGCGCTGCAGGTCTTGCCGGGCGTGGGCCCGAAATCGGCCCAGCGCATGGCGTTCACCCTGCTGGAGCGCGAGCGCAGCGGCGGTCTGCGTCTGGCCTCCCTGCTCAACCGGGCGCTCACCGAAATCGGTCATTGCAGCCACTGCCGCACCTTTACCGAGAACGATCGCTGCGAGATCTGCGCCAATCCCAAGCGCGAGGAGAACGGCTTGCTCTGCGTGGTGGAGAGCCCGGCGGACGTGGCCGCCATCGAGCAGACCGGCCAGTTCTCCGGCCGTTACTTCGTGCTGATGGGCCACCTGTCGCCCCTTGACGGTATCGGCCCTGAGGAGCTGGGGCTCGATATCCTGGAGCGCCGCCTGCAAGAGGAGCAGATCAAGGAGCTGATCCTCGCCACCAACCCCACCATCGAGGGGGATGCCACCGCCTGGTACATCGCCGACATGGCACGCACCGCCGGGGTGGAGGTGAGCCGCATCGCCCACGGCGTGCCGGTGGGCGGGGAGCTGGAGCTGGTGGATGGCACCACGCTCTCCCACTCCCTGATGGGGCGCCAGCGTCTGAGCTAAAGAGGCCACGAACCCCACCCCGGCCCTCCTCTTGGCAGGGGAGGGAGCAATGAACCCCACCCCAACCCTCCCCTTGGCAAGGGTGAAAGCAACGACCCCCACCGCACTCTTCCCCTTGGGAGGGGAGAGCAAGGCTGGCCCCGCTATTGGCTCCACGCTCGATCCCAATCTGACCCTCCTCGCCAGACAGGGGATGGCAGTGCACCTCCCCCTTGTGAAGGGGGAGGCCGGGAGGGGGTTGCCTGTGTGGGCCAAGCGAGGGGCCGGTGTGCAAATTTGCTCTCAAGTTTGCACGCAAGCCCCTTGATATTTGAAAGGCCAACCCCATCTAGCTTGGGAATCTGTTCAACCCGACGTTTTGAGGACTGGTCGATGACCCAAAGTGTTCACGCCGAAACCCACGGCTTTCAGACTGAAGTCAAACAACTGCTGAGCCTGATGGCTCACAGCCTCTACTCCAACAAAGAAGTATTCCTGCGCGAGCTGATTTCCAACGCCTCCGATGCGGCGGACAAGCTGCGCTTCAAGGCGCTTTCCGATGCCTCTTTGTTCGAAAACGACGGCCAGTTGCGCGTGCGCCTGGTGGTGGACAAAGAGAACAAGACCCTGACCATTTCGGACAACGGCATCGGCATGACCCGTGACCAGGTGATCGAGCACCTGGGCACCATAGCGAAATCCGGCACCGCCGAGTTCTTCAAGCACCTCTCCGGTGACCAGGGCAAGGATTCCCAGCTGATCGGCCAGTTCGGGGTGGGCTTCTACTCCGCCTTCATCGTGGCCGACAAGGTGACCGTGATCTCCCGCGCCGCCGGCACTGAGCCGAGCCAGGGCGTGCAGTGGGAATCCGAGGGGGAAGGCTCCTTCACCGTGGCTGACGTGACCAAAGCCGGTCGCGGCACCGACGTCATCCTGCACCTGCGCAGCGATGAAGAGGAGTTCCTGGACGACTGGCGCCTGCGCTCCGTGGTCAGCAAATATTCCGACCACATCAGCGTGCCGGTAGAGATGTTCAAGGAGGGCACTCCGGATCGGGAAGAAGACGGTGAAACCATCGTCGGTACCCCGGGGGAGTGGGAGCAGGTCAACCGCGCCACTGCGCTCTGGACCCGCAACCCGAAGGACATCAAGGACGAGGAGTATCAGGAGTTCTACAAGCACGTCGCCCACGACTTCGAAGATCCGCTGCTGTGGGGTCACAACCGGGTGGAAGGGGCGCAGGAGTACACCAGCCTGCTCTACATCCCGGCTCGCGCGCCGTTCGATCTCTACAACCGCGAACAGAAGCACGGTCTGAAGCTCTACGTGCAGCGCGTCTTCATCATGGACGACGCCGAGCAGTTCATGCCGACCTACCTGCGCTTCGTGAAAGGGGTGCTGGACTCCAACGATCTGCCGCTCAACGTCAGCCGTGAAATCCTGCAGGACAACAAGGTGACCGCCTCCCTGCGCAAGGCCTGCTCCAAGCGCGTGCTCACCATGCTCAACAAGCTGGCGAAAGAGGATGGCGAGAAGTACGCCAAGTTCTGGAGCGAGTTCGGCAATGTGCTCAAAGAGGGCCCGGCCGAGGATTACGCCAACCGGGAAGAGATCGCGAAGCTCTTGCGCTTTGCCAGCACCGCCGGCGAGGGCGAAGCCCAGACCGTCTCTCTCGAGGATTACGTTGGCCGCATGAAGGAAGGTCAGCAGAAGATTTACTACATCACCGCCGACTCTTATGCCGCTGCCAAGAACAGCCCGCACCTCGAGATCTTCCGCAAGAAGGGCGTCGAAGTGCTGCTGATGTGGGAGCGGGTGGACGAGTGGCTGATGAGCCACCTGACCGAGTTCGACGGCAAGCAGCTGGTCTCCGTCACCCGTGGCGAACTGGATCTCGGGGATCTGGAAGACGACGCCTCCAAGCAGGCGCAGGAAGAGGCCGAAAAAGCCAACGCCGGTCTGGTTGAGCGGGTCAAGAAGAGCCTCGGTGAAGCGGTGAAAGAGGTGCGCGTCACCCACCGTCTGACCGACTCGCCGTCCTGCATCGTCACCGACGCCCACGGCATGAGCACCCAGATGATCAAGCTGATGCGCGCCGCCGGTCAGCCGGTGCCGGAGCAGAAGTACATCCTGGAGCTCAACCCCGACCATGCCCTGGTGAAGAAGCTCGGCACCATCGAGGATGAGAGCCTGTTTGGCGAGTGGGTCTCCCTCCTGCACGAGCAGGCCCAGCTGGCGGAGCAGGGCGGCCTCAATGATCCGGCGAGCTTCGTCTCCCGTATCAATCGTCTGCTACTCCAGGCGTGATGTGATTGTGATTGGCCCACTGCATGACAGTGGGCTTTTTTTTTGGCCGTTCCCCTCTGGTGCGCTGCTGCATTTTCAATCATTTTTCGTGGTCGTCGTCTGCGTCTTTGGTCGCAGAGACTTGGCGGGAGTGTGGTGATAATCTGGCCACTCACACGGGGCGAGCTTGTTAATACGGGCGAAAACGTGTAGTTTTTTGCCTTCTCAAGAATTGAATAACCAATCAACTAGGAGCGTGTATGCGCATTGTTCTGTTGGGAGCTCCGGGCGCCGGCAAGGGTACCCAGGCTCAGTTCATCATGGAAAAACACGGTATTCCGCAGATCTCCACCGGCGACATGCTGCGTGCGGCGATCAAGGCGGGTACCGAGCTGGGCCTCAAGGCCAAAGCCGTGATGGACGCAGGTCAGCTCGTCTCCGACGACATCATCATCGGCCTGGTCAAAGAACGCATCGCGCAACCGGATTGCGCCAACGGCTTCCTGCTGGACGGCTTCCCCCGCACCATTCCCCAGGCGCAAGCCATGAAGGATGCCGGTGTGACCGTGGACTTCGTGCTGGAGTTCGACGTGCCGGACGAAGAGATCGTCAAGCGCATGAGCGGCCGCCGCGTGCACTCCGGCTCCGGCCGTACCTACCACGTGGTGTTCAACCCGCCGAAAGTGGAAGGCAAGGATGACGTGACCGGCGAGGATCTGGTGATCCGTGCCGACGACGAAGAGACCACAGTGCGCAAGCGTCTGGATGTCTACCATCAGCAGACCGCGCCGCTCATCGGTTTCTACGGCAAAGAAGCGGAAGCGGGTAACACCCGTTACGTCAAGATCGACGGCACCCAGCCGGTGGATCTGGTCAGCCAGCAACTGGCCGCCATTCTCGGTTAAGCCATTCAGGGCCGGCAGGACGCAGCCGTTCGCCGGCTGGCTACGAGAGTGAGAAAAGGGTCCATACCGGGCCCTTTCTTGCATTCCATTCCCACGACACAGAACGACAGGATGCTAACGTGACCACGAAAACCGGGATCTTGCTGGTCAATCTGGGTACCCCGGCCGCGCCGACCACGGCGGCGGTCAAGGCGTTTCTCAGCCAGTTTCTGCACGATCAGCGGGTCGTCGACCTGCCGCGCTACCTCTGGTGCCCCCTGCTTCATTTCATCATCCTGCCGACCCGCTCCCCCAAGGTGGCCAAGCTCTATCAGCAGGTGTGGACCGAGCAGGGCTCCCCCCTGATGGTCATCAGCCAGCAGCAGCGCGCGGCCCTGGAGCACGAGCTCAAGCGGGAAGGGGTCGAGGTGCCGGTGGCGCTCGCCATGACCTATGGCGCCCCGTCGCTGGCCGATGGCTGGCAGGCCCTCAAGGCCCAGGGGGTCAACCGGGTGATCCTGCTGCCGCTCTATCCCCAGTATTCGGTCAGCACCACCGCCTCGGTGTTCGACGCCTGGGCCAGGGCGATGAAAACCGAGCGCAATCTGCCGGTGGTGCGGCTCATCCGCGATTACCATGCCCACCCGGAGTACATCCAGGCGCTGGCCATGAGCGTGCGTCGCCACTGGGAGCAGCACGGCCAGGGGGAGCATCTGCTGATGTCCTTCCACGGCATTCCCGAGCGCTACGAGCGGGAAGGGGATCCCTATGGTCATCAGTGCAGGCGCACCGCCGCCCTGCTGGCGGAGGCGCTGGGGCTGGCCCCGGAGCAGTGGACCGCGAGCTTCCAGTCCCGCTTTGGCAAGGAGGAGTGGCTCAAGCCCTACACGGACCTGACCGTGGGCGAATTGCCCTCTCGCGGCGTCAAGCGGCTGGATGTCATCTGCCCGGCCTTTTCGGCGGATTGCCTCGAGACCCTGGAGGAGATCCAGGTGCAGAACCGGGAGATCTTCATGGCCGCCGGTGGCGAGCAGTTTGAATACATCCCGGCCCTCAACAGCGATCAGGCCCATATCCGCATGATGGTTTCCCTCATCTGTCGCGAGCTGGCATGATGGCCGTTCTCATCCGGTGCCCGACGTGGCGGACGTTCGGATTCAACGATAAAGGAGTGTCCTGATGATGCATATCACGCTGATTTACGCCGGCCTGCTCGGGCTCTTGTTCCTGCTGCTCTCCTTCTGGGTGGTCAAGCGCCGCGCCCAGTTCAGGGTGATGATAGGGGAGGGGGAAGCCCCCGAGATGCTGGCCGCGATCCGCGCCCACGGCAACTTTGCCGAGTACGTGCCCCTCACCCTGCTGCTGATGGCACTGTGCGAACTGGCGGGGGTCGGGGCGCTCTGGCTGCACCTGGGCGGTGTGCTGCTGCTGGTGGGGCGCATCCTGCATGCCATCGGCATCCAGATCCCCAGGGCTCCCAACATGCCGCGCCTCTTCGGCACCCTCTTCTTCTGGCTGTCGCTGGGAATTTTCTCGGTGCTGGCCCTGGTGCAGGGGCTCTCGGCAAGCTGAATGTCATCCCGCAACACCACCCCGCCACGGGGTGGTTTTTTGTGGTAGCCAAGTCAAACGTTTTCCTCGCAAACCCTTGTCTATACTGACCTCAAAATTCAATCGTGCGACTTTTCGGCGTGGTGGATTGTGTTAAAATCCCGCCCCTCTTTTCCCCAGAGCACAGAAGATTGCCATGAAATTTCCCGGTCAGCGCAAGTCCAAACACTACTTCCCGGTCGACAGACGTGATCCCCTGATCCCGCAGAATTCCCAGCTCACCGAACTGGGCAAGGCCTATGTAGTGGGCATCGATCAGACTCTGGTGGATATCGAAGCCCATGTGGACGAAGACTTCCTGAACCGGTACGGCCTGAGCAAGGGCCACTCCATGCTCATCTCCGACGAGGTGGCGGAGCTGGTCTACGACGAGCTCAAGGCCAACAACATGGTGGTGAGCGAATTTGCCGGCGGCACCATCGGCAACACCATGCACAACTATTCCGTGCTGGCGGACTCCCACTCCATCCTGCTTGGCGTCATGAGCCAGGACATCCGCATCGGCAGCTATGCCTACCGCTATCTGTGCAACACCTCCTCCCGGGTCAACCTCGACTACCTGCAGCCGGTGGACGGCCCGGTCGGGCGCTGCTTCACCTTCATCACCGAAGGGGGAGAGCGCAGCTTTGGCATCAACGCCGGCAAGATGGATCACCTGGATGTGGACCACATCCCCGAGACCATCATCAAGGAGGCCTCGGCCCTGGTGATCACCGCCTACCTGGTGCGCGGCGCCGACGGCACCCCCATGAAGGAGGCCGCCATGGCCGCGGTGCGCTATGCCCGTGAGGCCGGGGTGCCCGTGGTGCTGACCCTGGGCACCCGCTTCGTCATCGACGAGAATCCCCAGTGGTGGCGCGATTTCATCAGCGAGAACGTGACCGTGCTCGCCATGAACGAGGACGAGGCGGAGGCCCTGACCGGGATAAAGGATCCCCTCGGCGCGGCCGACAAGGCGCTGGACTGGGCGGACATGGTGCTCTGCACCGCCGGCCCCATCGGCCTCTACATGGCGAGCTACACCGACGAGGACTACAAGCGCGAGACCACCCACACCCTGCTGCCCGGCGTCATCCCCGAATTCAACATGTACGAGTTCAGCCGCCCCATGGCCCGGGACAAGTGCCGCAAGCCTGCGCGTATCTACTCCCACATCTCCCCCTACATGGGCGGGCCGGAGAAGATCAAGAACACCAACGGGGCAGGGGACGGGGCGCTGTCCGCCGTGCTGCACGACATGGTGGCGAACGCCTACCACCGCATGAACGTGCCGAACTCCGCCAAGCATCTCTCGGAATTCCTGACCTACTCCTCTCTGGCCCAGGTGTGCAAGTACGCCAACCGGGTGAGCTACGAGGTGCTGGCCCAGAGCAGCCCGCGCCTCTCCCGCGGGTTGCCGGAGAAGGAAGACAGCCTGGAAGAGGTGTACTGGGAGCGGTGATACCTCTTCCTGTCGACCACGAGAAAGGGTGCCACTGGGCACCCTTTCTTGTTTTTGGGGCTGGATCATGTTTTGGCATCGCTTTTGCTGACATCGTGGACAGCCCGCGTCGCGGCGGCATACCTTGTGTTAACGACATGTAGCGGATGCGGGGCGAGGGTATGTTGAGACAATGGAGTATCGGGCGGCGCCTGTCGCTGGTGACCCTGATGGTGCTGGCGTTGCTGGGACTGCTGCTGTTCTTCTCCCTGCAGGTCTATCACCAGGGGTTGATGGGGGAGAAGAGCCGCCAGACCCGGGCCCAGGTCGAGACCGCCTACAGCCTGGTGGCGGGACTGGAGGCCAGAGTGCGCAAGGGGGAGCTGGACGAGGCGAGCGCCAAGGCCGAGGCGCTGGCGCTGCTCAGGGGGCTGCGCTATGGCGAGGAGGACTACTTCTGGATCAACGACAGCCACCCCACCATGGTGATGCACCCCATGAAGCCCGAGCTGGACGGCAAGGATCTCTCCGGGGTGGAGGACAAGCAGGGGCTCAGGCTGTTCGTCGCCTTCGCCGATCTGGCGAGGGCGCAGGGGGCGGGGGAGGTCGCCTACTACTGGCCCAAGCCCGGGGTGGACGAGCCGGTGCGCAAGATCTCCTACATCAAGCGCTTCGCCCCCTGGGACTGGATCATCGGCACCGGCGTCTATGTGGACGACGTCGAGGCCCAGTACCGGGAGGTGCTGCACACCCTGCTGGGGATCGGGCTGGTGCTGGCCCTCCTGCTGTTTGCCGTGGTCGGCCTCATTGTGCGCAGCATCGTCGTGCCCCTCTCCCGCTCGGTCTCGGCCCTTGGCAACATCGCCAGGGGGGAGGGGGATCTGCGGGTACGTCTGCCGGAGTCGGGGCGTGACGAGCTGAGCCAGCTCAGCATCAACTTCAACCTCTTCGCCAGCCAGATGGCGCAGCTGGTGGCCCGCAGCCAGCAGATAGCGGATCAGAACCGGGTGCATGCCCACCAGCTGGCCGAGGTGGTGGAGCGTACCGGCGCCATCGTCACCGGCCAGGAGCAGGATACCCTGCGGGTGGCCAGCGCCATGGAGCAGATGACGGTGAGCAGCCGCGAAGTGGGCCAGCACGCGGCCCAGGCCGCCGACGCGGCGGACTCGGCCCTCAATCTGGCCCAGCATGGCCGCGAGGTGGTGGTCCAGACCCGGGAGTCCATCAGCCAGTTGGCGGACGAGATGGTGGAGACGGTGCAGGCGGTGAGCCGCCTCGAGCAGGAGACTCAGCAGATTGGCTCCGTGCTCGACGTCATTCGCGGGGTGGCGGAGCAGACCAACCTACTGGCCCTCAACGCCGCCATTGAAGCGGCACGGGCCGGGGAGCAGGGGCGCGGCTTTGCGGTGGTCGCCGACGAGGTGCGTACCCTGGCGACCCGCACCCACAGCTCCACCGACGAGATCCGGCAGATGATCCAGCGGCTGCAGGAGGGGGCCGGCAAGGTGGTCAGCGGCATCAGCCAGTTGCAGCAGCTCTCCCGCGCGACGGCGGACAGGGCCGGCGATGCGGATGTCGCCATCAATGCCATCGATGGATCCGTCCACACCATTACTGCCATGAATGGGCAGATTGCCACGGCGGCGGCGGAGCAGAGCCGGGCGGCGGAGGAGATCAACCAGCGGCTGGTGGCCATCACCCAGCTGGCGGCGGATGCCCTGGCCCAGAACCGGCTGACCGAGCAGGCATCCGGGCAACTGGCGCTGGCCTGCGACGAGCTGGGGGCCCTGGTGGCGAAATATCGCATCTGACGGCCTTTCTCCCCGCTTTTTCGGGATAAGGCTTGAGTCTGGGGGGCTTTTGGGACACCATCTGCCCCATTCTCGGCCAGCCCTGGCCGACAGCCTGCCATTGCTTTGCAAGAGAGAGACCCCATGAGCAAACTAACTGACAATCTTGACGCCAATTTCCAGCTGTTCATCGAAGAAGTCCGCGAGTCGGGTCAGGTGTGGGGTCTGCGCTACGGTGAAGACTGGGTGGTGTGCCGCTCCGCCGAGTTCGAAGATGCGGACGTGATGCCGCTCTGGTCCGCCGAAGGGGATGCCCGCCTGCACTGCGTGGACGAGTGGGCGGATTACGAGCCGGAAGTGATCGAGCTCGAAGAGTTCCTGGACATCTGGATCAACGATCTGGACGAGGACGACGTGTTGGTCGGCCCGAACTGGAACGCCGATCTGGAAGGTCAGGAGCTCGAGCCCATCGAGCTGGCCAAGGCGCTGGTGGAACTGGACGCCTGAGTCTGCCGTCCTGCCGGATTGTGATGAACCGGCCCCCTTCGGGGGGCCGGTTTTTTTATGGCCGCCATGGGCCATGAAAAGGCGATTTGCCTTTGCACCCGTCCCGGGGATGGGTCATCATCAACCCTTTGCCGATCGGGAGGTGCCATGTTTGTCTTTGACGTGACCACGAAGGCGGGGGCGCAGGGGAGGATCCAGGTGCAGGCGCTGGACTGGAGCCAGAGCGGCCCGGTGAGCTTTCAGTGTGACAGCGACGAGCTGGCCCTGGTGCTGCTGAGCGGGTGCCGCTGCGATGCCGTGGGGTACTTCAATCTGCTGGGGGGCTGCAAGCCGCTCTACGTGGAGCAGTGGCTCACCTATTTGCAGGAGCGTGGCCAGCTGGAGAAGGTCACGGCCCGCCATGAGAGCCCGTCCCAACCCGATTACCTGACCCGGGCCGGGCTGGCGGACGACGAGCTCAATGCCCTGCTCGGCCAGATCTACAAGGTGGCCGGGTTCAACCGCCTGCAGATCAACCGCTACCTCAAGCATCGCCACAACCCGACCATGCTGGCGACCCGTTACGATCAGAAGGAGCTGGAGCGCTATCGCCAGCTCAACGACATCATTCTGACCCTGTTGAAGCTGAAACCGTCTCCGTGAAGATCCCCATCTGACCGATCTCCGGTCCCAGCTCCTGGGGCCGGGCGATGAGGTAGCCCTGCAAGCCGTCCACATACATGCTCTGCAGCATCTGCTTCTGGCCTATCTGTTCCACCCCTTCCGCGATCACCAGGCAGCCCATGCGATGGGAGACGTCGACGATCATCCGCACGAACTGCTGATTGGTCAGATCCTGCTCCAGCTCGGTGATGAGTCCGGGGTCCAGCTTGATGTAGTCGGGTTTGAGCTCGCGAAACAGGCTGAAGGAGCCGATCCCCTTGCCGAAGTTGCAGATGGCCGAGCGGCTGCCGTGGCGCCTGAGCAGCTCGAACAGCCGCCTGGACCCGGTCAGGTTGCGCTCCAGGTGCTCCTCGTCGAGCTCGAACACCAGGTTGGCCCCGATGTCGGGGTCTTTTTGCAACTGGTGATCCAGCCAGATGAGAAAGGCGCTGTTTTGCAGCAGGGAGCCCGGCAGGTTGAGACCCCATCGGCTGTTGTGGCCTCCGAAGGCGCGGTATTGGCGGATGACGTGGCGGATCACCATCTGGGTCAGGCGCAGTACCATGTCCAGCCGCTGCGCCATGGCGAGCAGGGTATCACTTGGCAGCACGGTGCCGTCGCTGCTGCAAAAGCGGGGATAGATCTCGTGATAGGCGAGCATGCCGCGATGCAGGGGCTGGATAGGCTGGCAGGTGAAGTTGACGCTCTCCTGCTCCAGCAGCTCGGTCAGCACCTGGGTCCAGTGACGCTGACCCTGCACTTCGACCACCTCGTCGTTCTGCTGGATGGCCCAGCCATTGACTACCTCTGTCTGGGCGCGGGCCAGCGCGAGATCCGCCCGGGCCAGAATGGCCTCTATCTTCTGCTCGCTGCTCAAGCGGGTCATGCCCGAGTAGGCGGCGCTCTCGAGCTCGTGATCGTGCTGATAGCGATCGAAGGCGAGCTTCAGATCCCGTCCCAGCAGATGGGGCGGGATCTGGGCCAGGGGGGGCAGCAGGACGGCAAAATCGGCCCCCGAGATGCGATAGACCCGGTGGCCCGGGAAGCGGCTGACGGTGTGGCTGATGAGGGCGGCGATGTCCCGGATGTAGGCATCCCCGGACTGGAAGCCGCGCTGGGCGTTGAGGGTCCCGAGCTCGGTGGCGCGGATGAGCACCAGGATGGCGGTCTGGGTGTTTTCCTGTTGCAGCAGCTCGGTCAGATCGCGCCGGAAGGCGTGGCGGTTGCCAAGGCCCGTCATCTCGTCCCGGGTCGCCTGATTGTGCAATTCGGTGATCTGGCGGTGGGCATCGATCTCGGCCTCATTGAAGGACGCAAGGAGCTGGCGCAGAGCCGTTTGTGCCTGTACGCTGTAGAGCATGGCGGGATCCCGCTGCTGCAGCGCCAGCAGCCAGCGTTGCTCCTGCCTCGCCTTTTCCCCACGGCGCACGCTGTGGGTGAGAAAGAGCAGCAGGGCGAATCCCGTCAGGGTGGTCATCAGGACCAGCAGCAGGGTGAGCGGTGAGGCGGGGGGGGCGAGCAGCACTCCCTGCAACAGCAGCATGGGAATGCAGACCAGTGCGCTGACCAGCAGCAGGTTTCCCTCATGTTTATTCAACATCGTTTCATCCTTGATGATGTTCATGATGTAGAAATTCTAACCAAGTCGCTGGCGCAAAACATGAGTACTCACGCAACTCCACGATAAAGCGCCGGCGGAATGCAACTAAATGTGAGTGAAAACACTTTCATGGTCTGTAAAAAAAACGAAGATGGGTTGAAAACAGCCCCAACAGAGCAGAGGTAGATATGTTGCTAGAACCCGTAGACACCGCCAAAGCACGGCAACTATTGAATCAGAGTATGGCCTTGGTGCTCGCAGGGGGACGGGGCAGCCGCCTGAAGCAGTTGACCGATAACCGCGCCAAGCCCGCCGTCCACTTTGGCGGCAAATTCCGTATCATCGACTTCGTGCTCTCCAACTGCATCAACTCCGGCATCCGCCGGGTGGGTGTGGTGACCCAGTACAAGTCCCACAGTCTGTTGCGCCACCTGCAATCGGGCTGGTCTTTCCTGCGCTACCAGATGAACGAGTTCATCGACTTGCTGCCCGCCCAGCAGCGGGTGGACGAGGTGCACTGGTATCGCGGCACCGCAGACGCCATCTACCAGAACGTCGACATCATCCGTGACTACGGTCCCAAGTACATCGTGGTGCTGGCGGGGGATCACATCTACAAGATGGACTACGCCGCCATGCTGCTCGATCACGTGCGCCTCGGCGCCAAGGTGACGGTGGCCTGTATCGAGGTACCGCGCTGTGAGGCATCGGCCTTCGGCGTCATGGACATCGACGAGCAACGCAAGATCCGCGCCTTCGTGGAGAAACCGGCCAATCCGCCCGCCATGCCGGGCTGCGAGGATCGCTCGCTGGCCTCCATGGGCATCTACATCTTCGAGGCGGAGTACCTCTACCAGTTGCTGGAAGAGGACATCCACAATCTGGAGTCCAAGCACGATTTCGGCATGGACGTGATCCCGCGCATCGTGGGCGAGGGCAAGGCCTTTGCCCACCCGTTCAACATGTCCTGTGTCGGGGCCAAGGAGAGGCAAAAACCCTACTGGCGCGACGTGGGGACCCTGGATTCGTTCTGGGAGGCGAACATGGACCTTGCCTCCGTGGTGCCCGAGCTCGACATCTATGACGAGAACTGGCCCATCTGGACCAGCCAGAACATGTCGCCACCGGCCAAGTTCGTGCAGGACAGAAACGGCCAGCACGGCATGACCATCAACTCCATGTTTGCGGGGGGCTCCATCGTGAGCGGCTCCTTCGTGCTCAACTCGGTGTTGTTCACCAACGTGCGGGTGCACTCCTTCTGTACCCTGGATCAGGCGGTGATCTTCCCCGGGGTCGAGATCGGGGCTGGTTGCCGCTTGCGCCGGGTGGTGGTGGACAAGGGGTGCAAGCTGCCAGACGGCCTGGTGGTGGGGGAGAACGCGGACGAGGATGCACGCCGCTTCTACCGCTCCGAGCAGGGCATCGTGCTGGTGACCAAGCCGATGCTGGCCAAGCTCGGCTAACCTCGTCGACACAGACAAAAAAAGGGAGCCCTGGGCTCCCTTTCTATTGGTGGTCGATTTATTTCTCGCTGACCAGGGCCTTGCCGGCCATCACCATGGCGGTGCCATGCTTGCCACCGGCGGCGGTCACTTGCGGGACGCCATCTTCGTCGGTGTCGCTGCCGGCACCCTCGATGACGTTCTCGCCGGAGTCGCCGATCCACTCAGCCATCTGCATGCCGCCGTTGACGGTGCCACGGAACCAGCTCACGTAGCGCTGGGTCAACTGGGCCAGCTCCAGTTCGGGTGCCTTCTCGGCCCCTTCGTTGCGTAGGTTCAGCATGGCAGAGCGCAGGGCGCCGGAGATGGCGGCCTGGGTCCAGGGGGTGTATTCACCTTGCTTGCCGGCGAGCCAGGTACCGGCCTTGGCCTTGAAGTAGGCCTTGTCGGCGGCGATGAAGAGCTCGCGCGCCGCGGTGCGGTACTTGGCATCCGAGGTGGCCAGGAAGGCGGCGGTCAGGCCGCGGATGGCGGCGAACTGCGCGTCGATGGACTGACCGGCGTCAAGCTTGCCGCCCAGGGTAAGACCGTCATGGACCAGGCCGTTCTTGCCCTTGAGGTTGGCGAGGATGAAATCGGCCTGCTTGCGGACCAGTGCGATCGCCTGCTCACCCTGCGGGGTCTTGAGGTTCAGCTCGCCATTGTCACCGGCGGCGTAACCCACCGGCAGCGCATCCTGGGCGCGCTGGAAGATCTGCAGGGCGACCAGGGCGTAGGCGGCGTCGAAGGTGGTGACGTGCCCGGCCTGTTTGCCAGCCTGCCAGCTGTCGACCAGGGTGCCAGCCTTGGGCTCGAAGTGCAGGGCCAGCAGGTTCTTGAAGGTGAGGTTGGAGAGGTTCTGGGCCAGGGAGAAGGCATCGCTGCCCGCCACCGCCTTGCCCAGATCGTTGGTCTGGTTGGCAGCCGGAGCGGCGGCGAACGGGGCACCGTCAAACACGGCGTGGAAGGCCGGGTTCTGGTTGGTGTTGGCCGTGCGCTGATCGCTGAAGGCGTAGAACTCGGAGAGGGGCCACAGCAGCATCCAGGCGTCGCGCAACTGGGCGGAGCCGTCCACGACCTCCAGCTTGCCGATGGCCCCGGCGTCGTTCTTGCTGGTCTCGGTTACCTTCACCTGATGAGGGAAGTAGACAACCCCCTTGGCCGGATCGTACTGCGGGGTGATCTTGGCGCCCAGGGTCTTGCCGTCAAAGCCGAGCTGACCTTGCAGGATGGCGAGTTTGTCGATGGACTGCTCGGTCAGCATCATGCCGTTGAAGCCGTCGGCGGCAGAAACCCCCAGCTTGTGCTTGCCGTCCTGATCCATGGTGGCGGACGCGGCTTCCACCTCTTCATCGGTCTCGGCCACGTGCATGCCCCCCAGGAAATCCTGGGACCACATCACTTCCTTGAGCAGGATGCCGCCCACGGCGGCCGGGACCAGCAGGTTGTCACTGCCGCTCCAGCGCAGGGTGGCGTAGTCGCGGAAGTAGGCGGGGACCTGGGTCTTGACGCTCTTCTCGTTGCCCTTGGCGGTCTTGATGGTGATCTGGTCACCGTTGACCGGGGTGGCGTTCACGGCCTGGGCGAACTCCGGGTTGGCGGAGGCGTAGGGCAGGGAGAGGGGATACATGCCCTGGGGAATTTCATCGGCGGGGAAGCCGACGGCCTCTGCCATGGCCAGCACCCGTTTGCCCAGGTCGGCCAGGGTGCCGCCACGGGCCTGGTTTTGCGGCCCGTTTACCAGATGGGGGCCCATGCCGGACTGGTAGTTGAGGGCGTACATTGCCTCTTCGGAGTATTCATAGGATTCGATGCCGGCGGCGAAGTCGAACGGGGTCGGCTCGTCGGCGCGGTTGGCGTCCAGCACATCCAGATCCAGACCGAGGGCCTCGGCCAGCGGCTCGCCGGAGAGCTCGAATTCGGTGTAGGCCAGCATGTTGGCGGCGGTGTTGAACGTCTTGTCCTCCACCTTGACGGCAGCCTGTGCGGCGCTGCTGAGGAGTGCGCAGGCGATCGCCTGCACCAGTACGGTTTTTCTCATGTCCTTCTCACCATATTGTTGATTTTATTATGACGCTTCTCATGAATCTAAATGAGAATGGTGTGCATTATGGGGCAAGGGGCGGGGCTTGAGAAGAAAAAAACCGCGCCCCGGTGGGGTGAAGAGGAGAGGCGCGGCGGCAGGTGTCACATCAGTTTGAAGGGGATGACCAGTCGGCCCGGCTCCACCTTGAGGGCTTCGACCTTCTCCTTGATCCGCGCCTCGTTCTGGCGGCTGCCATCGAGCCGGTAGACGGGGGTCTGGGAGAGGAACAGGGAGAGCGACTGGTTGAAGGTGGGCAGCAGCGGGGAGAGGGCGGTGCCCACGTCCGCCGGCTCGGTCTTGACGGAGAGCAGCTCGAGATCGCGCAGATAGATGGCGCCCTGCTCGGCCACATAGTCCGGGCGTGCCCGCAGGGAGAGGCGGATCTTCATCTGTTGGCTGCCCAGCGGGCTCGCCACCTGCAGCTCGCCGGCGGCATCCAGCTCGACCTTGTCGGCCTGGCTGCGGCCGATGCGGCTTTGCATGTCATCGAGTCGGATCTTGCTCGACATGATGCCGGGGATCCCCAGCTGTTTCTCGAAGGCGACTCGCTCCTTGAGGTACTGGTTGATCTCTCCTTCACTGACGCTGTATTGGGTCAGCGAGCAGGCCGCCAGCAGCAGGGCGAAGGGGAGCAGAAGCAGGTGTTTCAACATGGGAGGGTTCCATTTTCGGGGCTGTCACAAGAGGTGGCGCCATCTTAGAGGCAAAGCAGGTTGGCCGCCAGTGGGGCCGCCCTGACCGGTTTCTGTCGCATCCCCCATATGGGGATGGCAATCCGTTTTCATTCGAGTAGCTGTTTCCCTTAACCGCCAGCAGGCCCGCCCTGGCGTCATCCCCGACATATCCACAGACAAGTTCCCGTTTTGGCGATTCAAAATCCCATTGACCCCGCGATTTCAAAGCGAGTATTTTACCGCCGCACAAGGTCAAACTGATAATCATTATCATTTTGAATCTTCTTTGAGGGTATGACGTGAAGACTCGAGTAATGGAAAATGGCGCACCTGCCGAGGCGAAGATGTCGCCTGATTTCTTGTTTACCTCGGGTCAGGGCACGATCAGTGCCACTGACCTGGGGCAACCCATCACCACCCCCGCCTGTGAATGGCCCCTGCTGGAACAACAGATTGCCAGCGCCTTAGCCGCGGCCAGCGCCGCCGGCCAGAGCAATCCTCTGCTGATCGGTGCTTTTGCGTTCGACCCGGCGGAGGCCTCCTGCCTCTATGTGCCCGGCAACTATAAGTGGGGCGAGAAACTTGCCCCGACAGAGCCGTCATCGGTGACAGCGGCCGAGCAGGCCCCCGAGGCCAACCGGGTCATCTCGGTGCAGAGCACCCCGCCGGCCAGCGAATTCCAGGCCTCGGTCAGCGCAGCGCTGGATGCGTTTGCACAAGGTCGGCTCGCCAAGGTGGTGTTGTCGCGCAAACTCACCCTTACCCTGCACCAGCCTGCCGATCCTAAGCAGGTGATGGCCCGTTTGATGGCCCAGAATCCCCACGCCTTCCACTTCTCCCTGCCGCTCGGCCAGGGTCGCCGTCTGCTTGGCGCCAGCCCGGAGCTGCTGCTGCGGGTCAGCGGGGGAGAGGTGTTCACCCATCCGTTGGCGGGCTCCGCCAGACGGGCGAGCGAACCGGCGCAAGACGAAATGGTGGCCAGGGATCTGCTGGCTTCTCGCAAGGATCAGCATGAACACAAGTTGGTGATCGACGAGATCCGCCGGGTGCTGACCCCCCACTGCCGCGAGCTGGCGATCCCCGCTCATCCCTCGCTGATGAGCACGGATACCCTCTGGCATCTGGGCACTCCCATCGCTGGCCGGCTCAATGGCGGCGAGGCGTCGGTGCTCTCCTTGGCCTGCCAGCTGCATCCCACCCCGGCCCTGTGCGGCTATCCCACCGATCTGGCCCGCCAGTTCATCCGCGAGCAGGAGCCCTTCCGGCGAGCCCTGTTAAGCGGCATCGTTGGCTGGTGCGACAGCCAGGGCAACGGCGAGTGGGCCGTGGTGATCCGCTGCGGGGTGCTCGATGGCCATCAGGTCGAGCTGTTTGCCGGCGCCGGTATCGTCGCGGGCTCGGATCCCGCCATGGAGTGGGCCGAGACCGGCACCAAGCTTGGCACCATGCTCAAGGCACTGGGCCTGGATTTGGAGGTGGCGCAATGAGCCAATTCAACCGCTTCCTGCCCTATACCCGCTGGCCCGACGAATTGGCCCAGCGCTACCGCACCAAGGGCTATTGGCGCGGCGAGCCGCTGACCGCCATGCTGGCGCGTCAGTGCGAGCTGGCCCCCGACGCCGAGGCCATTCTCTGCGGCGAGCGCCGCTTCAGTTATCGTGAGCTGGACGCCGCCTCGAGCCGGCTGGCCGCAAATCTGGCCCGCCACGGCCTGGGGGTGGGGGACACCGCACTGGTGCAGCTCCCCAACGTGGCTGAGTTTTATCTGGTGTTCTTCGCCCTGCTCAAGGCTGGCATCGCGCCGGTCAATGCGCTCTTTAGCCACAACCGGCTGGAGCTTCTCTCTTATGCCGAGCAGATCACTCCGCGCCTCTTTATCGGCTCGCTGGCTCACCCGCTGTTTGCGAGCAAGGGTCGCGAGAGCGAGCTGCTGACAACCATCGACACTGAGCTGGTGCTGCTGGATGGCGACGCAGGGGCGCTGGGGCTGACCCACTGGTTGACGAAGGGGGATGAGAGTGAGCCAGTGAAATATGGCCCGACCCCAGCGGACGAGGTGGCCTTCTTCCAGCTCTCCGGCGGCAGCACAGGCACTCCCAAGCTCATTCCCCGTACCCATGACGACTATTACTACAGCGTGCGCCGCAGCAATGAGATCTGCGGCCTAGGCTCCCACACCCGTTATCTGTGCGCCCTGCCGGCGCCCCACAACTTCCCCCTGAGCTCCCCCGGGGCGCTCGGGGTGTTCGAGGCGGGCGGTACCGTGGTGCTGGCGCCGGATCCCAGCCCCATCAGCTGTTTCCCGCTGATCGCCCGCCACCGGGTCAACCTCACCTCGCTGGTGCCGCCGGCGGTCTCGCTCTGGTTGCAGGCCGCGGAAGCGGACCCCGCTGCGCGCACCCAGCTCGAGAGCCTCGACTTGCTGCAAGTGGGCGGCGCCAAGCTGGGGGAGGCGGTGGCCAGCAAGATTGGGCCGCTGCTCTGCTGCCGGCTGCAGCAGGTGTTCGGCATGGCGGAGGGGCTGGTCAACTACACCCGGCTGGACGACCCCGACGAGAAGGTCATTCACACCCAGGGCCGCCCCATGAGCCCGGACGACGAGGTGCGCATCCTCGATGAGGCGGGCAACCCGGTCGCCTCCGGCGAGCCTGGCGCCCTGCACACCCGCGGCCCCTATACCTTCCGCGGTTACTACCAGAGCCCGGCCCACAACGCCCGGGTGTTCGATAGCGATGGCTTCTACTGCTCCGGCGACCTGGTGGTACAGGATTCCGATGGCTACCTCACCGTGGTCGGGCGGCAGAAGGATCAGATCAACCGGGGCGGCGAGAAGATCGCGGCGGAAGAGGTGGAAAACCAGCTGCTGCACCACCCGGCCATCACCCATGCGGCCCTGGTCTCCATGCCCGACAGCGCCATGGGGGAGAAGAGCTGCGCCTTTATCGTCACCACAGAGCCGGGGCTCAAACCGCTGGCCTTGCGCAAGTTTCTGCGCGAGCGCGGAGTGGCGGATTTCAAGCTGCCCGACCGCTTCGAAACCCTGGACGCCCTGCCCATGACGGCGGTGGGCAAGATTGACAAGCAGGGGCTGCGGGCGCGCATTGCGCACCTCATCGCCGCCAACCAGTCCCTGACAACCGCATAAAACTAAAAAGGAATCATGACGTTATGGCTATCCCAACCCTGAACAATTACGCCATGCCCAGCCAGTGGAAGGCCAACAAGGTCGACTGGACCCTGGAACCCAAACGCGCCGCCCTGCTGATCCACGACATGCAGGAGTACTTCACCGCCTTCTATGGCGAAAACAGCCCGCTGATCGCGGCGCTCACCGAGCGCCTGGCCGCCGTGCGCAAGCAGTGCAAGGCCCTCGGCATTCCGGTCTTCTACACCGCCCAGCCTAAGGATCAATCCCCTGAAGATCGCGCTCTGCTCAACGACATGTGGGGCCCGGGTCTCAACAAGCGGCCCGAGCAGCAGCTGGTGGTGGCAGCGCTGCGCCCGGAGCGTGACGACACCGTGCTGGTCAAGTGGCGTTACAGCGCCTTCCAGCGCTCCGAGCTCGAGCAGATGCTCAAAGCGCTGGGACGGGATCAGCTGATCATCGGCGGCATCTACGGCCATATCGGCTGCATGATGACCGCCTGCGACGCCTTCATGCGCGACATCCAGCCCTTCTTCCTGGCGGACGGGGTGGCGGACTTCTCCCTGGCCGACCACCAGATGGCGCTCGACTATGTGGCAACCCGCTGCGGCAAGGTGATCCGCTGCGAGGAGGTGCTGGCCCTTGCTCCGGCTTCCGCTTCTGCCGCCCAGAGCAATTCGTTGTCCGCCAATCCATTACTGACCAATCCGTTGCTGACCTACGAGGGGCTCAAGGCGCGGCTGCTGAGTCACATCGACGAGGACGAAGGGGAGTTTGACCCCGACGAGAACCTCATCGACTACGGTCTGGATTCGGTGCGGATCATGGCCCTGCTCACCGAGTGGCGCGCCGCCGGGGTGGAGCTCGGCTTCGTGGATCTCGCCAAGCTGCCGACCCTCAACGGTTGGTGGCGCCTCATCGAGGCCAGGCTGGCAGCCCAGGCGCTGGAGGTGACCCCATGAACCGCTTCCCCTTGACCATCCCCCAGCAGGGGCTCTGGTCCGGACATCTGCTCAATGACGACAAGGCGATGTTCAACACCGCCGAGTGCATCGCCTTCGACGGCAAGGTCGAGGCGGCCGTGCTGGTCGCGGCCCTTGCCAAAGCGGTGGGGGAGTGCGAGGCGCTCAAGGGCCATTTCGAGCAGGATGGCGAGGCGGTCTGCTTCGTCTCGCATGAGCTGCCCCTGGCCTATGAAGAGGTCTCCCTCGAGCGCGATGACGAGACGTTGGCCCGCACCTGGGCCTGGGCCGATCTGCGCCGCCCGTTCGAGCTGACCCAAGAGCCGCCCTGCCGCTTCGCCCTGCTGCGCGGCCCCGGCCGCGATTACCTCTACAGCTGCGTGCACCACATCGCCCTCGACGGCTTTGGCACCACCCTGCTGTTCCAGCGCATCGCCGAACTGTATGCACAGGGGCTGGCCGGTGCGATGAACTCCCCATCCCCCTTCGGCTCGTTGGCGGAGGTGCTGGCGGAAGAGGCGAGCCGCGAGCTAAGCGGCAAGAACGCCGCCGCCCGCGCCTTCTGGCAGGAGCAGCTGCAAGGCTGGCCCGAGGTAAAATCTTTTGGCGAGACCCGCGCGCCGATTGCCGCCGACTTTATCCGCGAGAGCCGCCCGCTGCCGGCGGCGCTCTGGCAATCCCTGACCGGCTTTGCCGACGAGCACAAGCTGGGCTGGCCCGATCTGCTGCTGGCCGGCCTCTCTGCCCAACTGTCGCTTGCGAGCAGCCAGGATAAGACCCTGCTCGGCCTGATGATGATGAACCGCATCGGCTCGGCATCGTTGACCGTGCCCTGCATGCAGATGAACATTACCCCGCTGGCGCTGACACTGGGTGAAGAACTGGATCTGGCGGGCGCCGCCGGCGCCGTGGCCAAGGCCAAGCGCGGGGTGCGCAAACACCAGCACTATCGCTACGAGCTGCTGCGCCGCGATCTTGGCCTGGTGGGGGGCGACAAACGCCTGTTCGGCCCGCTGGTCAACATCATGCCGTTCGATCACGCTCGCCGCTTCGGGCCGCTATCTGCCCATATTCTCAACATCAGCGCCGGCCCGGTGGAGGATCTCACCATCGAGGTGCAGGTCGGCGTCGATGGCCAGCCCAGACTGGATCTGGACGCCAACCCCGGCTGCTACTGTCAGGCGGATCTGGCTGCCATCGCCGATACTCTGTTTGCCCTGCTGGGACGCTGGCTGGCCGAGCCAGCCCAGACTCTGGGAACGCTCAAGGCCGACTGGCTGGCCGAGCAGCGAGCCAGGGCGCTGATCGCCGGCCCCGCCCATGAAGCTCTCCAGGTGCGGCCGGTGCTGGAGGCGCTCTGCCACTTCGCCGCCCAGACCCCGGACAAGATTGCCTTGATTCAGAGCAATGCGCAGGGAGAGGCCCGCTTCAGCTACGAGGCGCTGCTGGCCCGCTGCGAACAGATGGCGGCCGCCCTGCAGGCCGAAGGCGTCGTCCCCGGCGACAAGGTGGGGGTCATGCTGGCCCGCACCCCCCAGGCCATCTTCGCCCAGCTGGCGGTGCTGCTGGCGGGCGCCGTCTACGTGCCCCTCGACCCCGAGCAGCCGCTGGAGCGCCAGGGCCATATTCTGCGGCTGGGGGAGGTCAAGACCCTGATCACCCAGGCCGAGTACCGCCACAAGCTGGCCAGCCTGTTTGCAGGGCGCACCCTGCTGGCGGGGGATCTGGTGAGCGATGATCGGCTCAACCAGCCGGCCGCTGGCCGCGCCGTCGCCTACCTGATGTTTACCTCGGGCTCGACCGGCCTGCCCAAAGGGGTGGCGGTGAGCCACGGCGCGCTGGATCACTTCGCCGCCGCCGCCCGCTGCCGCTACCACCTGGATGAAGAGGCGCGGATGCTGCAATTTGCCCCCTTCAACTTCGACGCCAGCATCGAGGAGGTGTTCGCCACCTTGAGCGCCGGCGCCACCCTGGTGCTGCGCACCGACGCCTTGCTCGAATCCATGCCCGCCTTTGCGGCTGGGGTGGAGCAGATGGGGATCACCCACCTCGACCTGCCCACCGCGTTCTGGAACGAGTGGGTGGTGGCGCTGACGGCGGGCCAGGCCCATATCCCTGCCGGGCTTACCACCGTCATCATCGGCGGCGAGGCGGTCTATCCCGAGCAGCTGGCCCAGTGGCAGCGCCAGGGCCGCTCCGATGTGCGCCTCTTCAACACCTACGGCCCCACCGAAACGACCGTGGTGGTGACCACCCAGGAGCTGCAACAGGAAGACCCGAACCAGGCCCAGTTGCCCATCGGCCTGCCGCTGCCCGGCATGCAGGCGCTCATCCTGGGGGCAGGGGAGCAACCCGCCAGCGAGGGGGAGCTGGTGTTGCTCGGCCCGCAGCTGGCCAACGGCTATGTGGGTGGCGTGCAAGGCAGCTTCGATACCTTGCGGGTTGGTGCGGAGCTGATGCCCGTCTATCGCACCGGCGATCGGGTGCGCTTGGTGGATGGCCGGCTGGTCTATCTGGGTCGGCGCGACAACGAGTTCAAGATAAGCGGCTATCGCATCCAGCCCGGCGAGGTGGAGGCCCAGCTGCTGGCCCTGCCGGGGGTGGACGAGGCCTGCGTGCAGGGGGTGAGCATCGGCAGCGTGCGCCGGCTGGTGGCCTTCGTGGCGGGGCCGGAGCGCGACAGCCGGGTCATCAAGGCGCAGCTGGCCAAGGTGCTGCCTGCCGCCATGATCCCCACCGATTATCGCCACTATGACCAGCTGCCCCGCACCGGCTCCAACAAGCTGGATCGCAAGGCCCTGCTGGCCGCCTACCAGGCGGGCGGCGAGGCCCTGACCCTGGGCAGCGAGACCGAGAACCGGGTTGGCGCCATCTGGCAGCAGATCCTGGGGCTCGCCACCATGGCGCCTACGGACAACTTCTTCGAGCTGGGGGGCCAGTCCCTGCAGACCATCCAGATCGTCAACCGGCTCGGCGCCGAGTTCGGGGTGCAGGTCAAGGTCTCCGACGTGTTCGATCACCCGCGACTCGATGACTTCTGCCGCTTCCTCGACGGCCTGCTTGCCGAGGACGAAGAGAGCGTGGAGATGGTGTGGTGATGAGCAAGGAGCAACAAGCAATGGCCTTTGATTTCAGTGGCAAGCGGGTCTGGGTGACCGGAGCCGGGCGTGGCATCGGCCGCGAGGTGGCAGCGCAGTTCGTGGCGGCCGGCGCATCCGTGGTGGGGCTGGATCTGGCGTTTCCCGAAGCGGGCTACCCCTATGCCACCCGGCTGCTCGATATTGGCGACTCGAAGGCGGTCAACGCCTGCTGCGCAGCGCTGCTGGCGGACGGCGGGCTGGATGTGCTGGTGAACGGGGCCGGGGTCTTGCGCCTCGGCCCCACCGAAACCTTAAGCGATGATGACTGGCACGACTGCATGACGGTCAACGCCAGCGGCGTCTTCTATCTGCTGCGGGCCCTGGTGCCCCACTTCAAGGGGCAGCGGCGCGGTGCCATCGTCACCATCGGCTCCAACGCTGCCCATGTGCCGCGCATGCAGATGGCGGCCTATTGCGCCTCCAAGGCGGCAGTCACCAGCCTGACCCAGACGGTGGGGCTGGAGCTGGCCCCCTTCGGCGTGCGCGCCAACCTGGTGTCGCCGGGCTCGACGGATACCCCCATGCTGCGCGGCATGCTGCCCAGCGAGTAGGCCATGGCCCGCACCATTGCCGGGCTGCCGGAGCAGTTCAAGCTCGGCATCCCCCTGCGCAAGGTCGCCACCCCGGCGGAGATCGCCCATACCGTCCTCTTCCTGGCCTCGGATCTGGCCAGCCACATCACGCTGCAGGATCTGGTCGTCGACGGCGGCGCCACCCTGAGTGCCTGAGGCTTGAGAAACAGATGAACAATATGATTTTGCTGTTGAAACAGCTGGAGCGGCAGGGGGTCAAGCTTGGGCTGAACGACAAGGGCCAGCTTATCTCCCAGTCGAGCAAGGAGGCGGTGACGCCGGCCATCGGCGCCACCATCAAGGCCCACAAGGATGAGCTGGTGCGCTGCCTGGCGGCCCGTGCCGCCTTCGAGGCGCCCATTCTTGCGCAACGTGAGGCCGAGGGCGCCCGGCAGGGGCCGCTCTCGTCGTCCCAGAGCGGGCTCTGGTTTATCGAGCAGTACGAGGAGGCCTCCCACCTCTACAACATGCCGGTCTATTTTCGCGTCAAGGGAGAGCTGGACACGGCGGCGCTGGAGTTTGCCTTCGACCACCTGTTTGCCCGCCACCCCAGCATGCGTACCCGCTTCATCAAGGATGAGGCGGGCAGGGGGGCCCAGGAGATCCTGCCCCATGTTCCCTTCAAGCTGCAGATAGAGGATGTCAGCGCAGAGCCCGAAGCCGAGCGCGAAGCCTATGTGGCCAGACGGGTGCGGGAAGAGATCGGGCGCCCCTTCTCCCTGACCCGGGGGGATCTCAGCCGGGTGCACCTTATTCGGCTGGGCAGCCGCGAGCACGTGCTGCTGATCACCCAGCACCACATCATCTCCGACGGCTGGTCGGTCAAGAACATGTTCGCGGATCTCAAGCGCGCCTTTCTTGCCCATCAGAACCGTGAGCCCCTGCAGGTGAGCGAGCTGCCGCTCACCTACATCGACTATGCCCGCTGGTTCAACTCACCGCGTTTTCTCGATTATCACGCCGAGTTCAAGCCGTTCTGGGTCGACTGGCTCGGTGGCAGCCCCGAGGTGCACGGTCTGCCGCTCGACAAGCCGCGCCCGGCCCATCAGGACAGCGGCGGCGAGCTGGTCTTCTCCACCATCGAGAGCGACCTGTGGGAGAGCTTCAAGCGCCTGTGCCAACGGCACAGCACCTCCAACTTCATCGGTCTGCACGCCCTGTTTGCCCTGCTGATGGTGCGCCAGAGCGGCGAGAAGGAAGTGGTGATCGGCACCCCGCTCGCCTATCGCGAGCGCCACGAGATCGAGTCCCTGGTGGGCTTTTTCGTCAATACGCTTGTGCTGCGCACTCAACTCAGCGGCAAGCCCAGCTTTGTCGACTATCTGCAGCAGTGCCGGGAGGAGGATCTGGCGGCCTTCGATCACCAGCTCTACCGCTTCGAGGCGCTGGCCGAGGCCATCGGCGCCGATCGCACCACCGCCATCAACCCCATCTTCCAGATCATGCTGGTCTATCAGGCCAAGGTGGACTTCAACGATCTCATCCCCGGCTGCCAGCTGGTGGAGGAGACCTCGCCGGTGCTGCCGGCCAAGACCGACATCTCGGTCAAGGTGACCGAGCTGATGGATTCCGTCAGGGTGGACTGGCTGTTTGCCACCGCCCTGTTCGAGCGAGAGACCATCCAGGCTCTTGCCGATCGCCTGTTGCACCTGATGCGCGCCGTGGTGGCGGCCCCCGAGACCGACATCTGGCAGTTGCCGCTGGAGGCGGGCACCGACCAGGCTGCGCTGGCCGCCGAGCTTGCCGATCTGCCGCCGGACTACCCGAGCCGCGACACCCTGCTCTGTCATATCGAGCGGCGCGCTATTCAGTTGCCGGACGCGCTGGCGGTCAGCGACGGCGTGCAATCGTTGACCTATGGCGAGCTGGAGGTGCGTGCCAACCGGTTGGCCCACTGGCTGCAATCCTGCGGCATTACCCCGGGCGCCGCCATCGGCATCCAGGCCAGACGCGATGTCGCCTTCGTCATCGCCCTGCTCGCCTGCTGGAAGGCGGGGGCGGCCTATGTGCCCCTCGACCCTGCCTATCCCGCCGAGCGGCTGGCCCATATCCTGGGCGATGCCTCCATCAGCCAGGTGCTGGGCGGCGTGCCGGATCCGCGGCTTGGCGAGGCGCTGGCGGGCACGACGGCCAAATATCACGATCTGCACCAGCTTGCGCTGGACAAGATGCCAACCAGCACGCCCGCACTGCCTCGGGACGCTGCCATGCTGGCCCAGATCATCTACACCTCCGGCAGCACCGGCCTGCCCAAGGGGGTCATGGTGGAGCAGGGCAGCCAGGTCAACCTGATGGCGGATCACGGCGAGCGCATCGCCCTTGGGAAGGGGGGCGCCATGTTCAACTGCATGTCTCTGTCGTTTGATGCCGGCAACATGACCACCCTGCTGCCGCTCTACTGCGGCGCGGCCCTGCACTTCGGCGAGCCGGGGGAGGGGGTGATCAGTGCCGCGATCGCTCGGGGTGCCAGCCATATGATCCTGCCCACGGCGCTGTTGGCAAATCTATTGCCCCCGGCGGAACTCGGTTCCCTCAAGGCCATCGGTTTTGGCGGCGAGGCGTGCCCGAGCAGCCTGGTGGAGCGTTGGGGGGAGCGGGTGGCGCTGTTCAACATGTACGGCCCGACCGAGTGCACCGTCACCGCGCTCTGCGCGCGGCTCACCCCGGGGGCGCCCATCACAATCGGTCGACCCGTCAACCACCTGAAGGCGCTGATCCTGGATGAGGCGGGCAACCTCTGCCCGGTGGGGGTGCCCGGCGAGCTCTGCCTGGCGGGGCTGGGGCTGGCCCGTGGCTACCTCAATCTGCCACAGCGTACCCAGGAGGTCTTTATCGAACTGGCCTTTGATGCAATGAATGAGGAACGTACCCATCGCCTTTATCGCACCGGCGATCGTGCCCTGCTGCGCCGCGACGGCAACATCCAGTATCTGGGCCGGATAGACGAGCAGATCAAGCTGCGCGGCTATCGCATCGAGCCGGGTGAGATAGAGACCCGGCTTGCCGAATTGTGCCCGGTCATCCGCCAGATCAAGGTGGTGGTGCAGGAGGGGCGCCTGCTGGCGTATGCCTGTTTGCAGGCCGGGGCCTGGGAGCCCGACGGCGATGCCCTGCTGCAGCGAGCCGGCGAGTGCCTGCCCGAATACATGGTGCCGGCGCGCCTGTGCTGGCTGCCCGAGATGCCGCTCACCCCCAACGGCAAGCTGGACTTGCGCCGACTGCCCGCCATCGTCTGGCAGCAGAGCAAGGGCGAGCCGCAAAACGAACTGGAGCAGACCGTGCTCGCCATCTGGCAAGGGGTGCTCAAGCAACCGCTCGGGGTGGAGGATGACTTCTTCCGGTTGGGCGGTGACTCCATCCTCAGCATCCAGCTCACCACCCGGTTGCGGGATGCGGGATTGCACTGCAGCGTGAAGGACGTGTTCGAAGCCAAGACGGTGCGCCGCCTCTGCCGCCAGCTCGGCCAGCAGCAGGCGGTCAGCCACAGGAGCGAGCAGGGCAGCCTGACCGGCGAGTTTCCGCTCCACTCCATTCAGCACTGGTTCTTCGAGCAGGGCTTTGCCAGGCCCGGTCACTGGAACCAGGGGGTGATCCTGCGCCAGCACCACGATGCCCTGCGTCTGGCGGTGACCCCGACCGGCCAGCGCTACCTGGCCGAACTGCCATTACCGCCGCTGCCGACCCTGGATGCCGGCAGCCTCGATGAGGCCGGGCTGCAGGCCCGCCTGACCGAGCTGCAGGGAGATTTCGACCCTGCCAGCGGCCACACTTTGGCCTGGGCCCGCCTGCGCAATCTCTCTCTGGAAGGTGAGCGGGCGGGCGATCGCGAGACGGTGGAGGGGCTCTTCCTCGCCTTCCATCACCTGGTGATCGATGCCGTCTCCTGGCGCATTCTGGCCGAGGATCTGGCTCGGGTGAGCAGGGGCGAGCCGTTGCCCGCCAAGGGCAGCAGCTATCGCCAGTGGGGCGAGGGGCTCGCGGCCTATGCCAAACGGGAAGAGGATCAGCTTGGCTTCTGGCTGGCGCAGGGGGAAGGCAGCCAGGGTCACCTGCTGGCAGCAGCGCGCGCCGCCGATGGCCGCGCCGCCGCCAGCCTGCTGCAGTTGAGTCAGGAGACCACGGCCCGTCTCATCGACACCGCCAACCAGGCCTACTTCACCCGGGTGCCCGACCTGCTGCTGGCGGCACTGACTCGTACCCTGAGCGAGCAGGGTTACGGCAGCCGTCACTGCGTGATGCTGGAAGGACACGGCCGTGAAGCCATCGATGCTGAACTCGACGTGAGCCGTACCCTGGGCTGGTTCACCAGCACCTACCCGCTGGCGCTGGCGGATGCCGGTGCGTGGGATGCGCTGGTGTGCGCCACCAAGGAGCAGCTGCGCGCCGTGCCGGACAAGGGGGTGGGTTTCAACGCCTTGCGGCTGCACCACCCACGTGGCTGGGCACTGCCCGAAGCCTTGGTGGTCTTCAATTACCTGGGGGTCAGCCATCTGAGCGTTGCAAGCCAAGCCTGGCAGCCCCTACCGCTGGCGCCGGGGGCACCCAGCTCCCCTGACAACTTGCCGCGTGAGCTGGTCAGCCTGCACGGGGGCGTCTATAACGGGCGCCTAACCCTGCGCCAGGTCGGCTCCCTCAACCAGCAAGGGAGCGACGCCCTGATGGCGCGGCTGGCGGACAACCTGACGGCGCTGGTGGAGCACTGCTGCAACCTGAAGGCCCCACGTCACACCCCGAGCGACTTCCCGGGGCTTGGCCTCTCGCAAGCCGCGCTCGATAGGGTGCTGAGCGGGCGCGAGGTGGAGACCCTGCTGCCCATGACCTCGCTTCAGCAGAGCATGTTCCATCACAGGGCGCTGCTGCCCCGGGATCACGCCTATCACCTGCAGACCGAGATTGACTATCACCAGCCGCTGGACGTGGCGGTCTACCGTCAGGCCTGGCAGGGGCAGATCGCCCGCTGGCCAGCCCTTCGCAGCGAACTGGTGCTGGCGGATGGGGTGGCGCTGCAGCGCATCCTCAAGCGCGCCGAGTTCCCGTTCCACTATGAGGATTTGTCTGAAGTGGAAAATGCAGAGGCTCGAGTTCAAGCCTATCGTGAGCAGGATCTGGCCCGCCCGGTCCCGCTGGAGCAGGCCCCCCTGCTGCGCCTTGCCTGTTTCAAATTGGCCCCCGATCACCACAAGGTGATCTTCAGCGCCCATCACGGCGTGCTGGATGGCTGGAGCGGCCCCGTGTTGCTGGGTTCCTTGCATCGTGGCTATCAGGCGCTGATGAACGGCCTGTTGCCGCAGGGCGAGCCGGATTCCGCCTGGCTCGAATTTGGCCGCCATATCGCCAGCCAAGCCCGCAGCGCCGAGACCTACTGGCAGGGGCGGGAGGAGCTGCTAACAAAGCCTAACGATCTCGCCTGCCTGTTCGGGGTGACGCTGGACGCTCGCGCAAGCGGGCGCCACACCCAGCAGCGACCGGCGGTGTGCGCCACGGCGCTGCCGGCCGAGGTAGCGACCTTGCTCGCGCGCCGAGCCTGCGAGCTTGGCGTGACCGCAGGCCTGTTGGCCCAATATGCCTGGCACCGTCTGCTGGCATGCCGCTCTGGCGATGCCGTTACCCTGGTGGGCAACGTGACCCCAGGCCGGGATTACCCCATCGAGGGGATCACCGCAAGCGTCGGGCTCTACATCAACAGCCTGCCGTTGGCCCTGGAGTGGCACACCGAGTTGAGCTTGGCCGAGCATATCGCCCGATTGCAGGCCGATCTGATGGCGCTCAATGAGCACGGTACCCAGTCGCTGGCGGCACTGACCAAAGGCCGGTCGCGTCTGTTCCAGAGCCTGTTCGTGTTCGAGAACTATCCCATGCCGGCAACCCCTGCCGCCCCCGAACCCCACCAGTTGGTGCCGCGCTTTGGCGCCGTGGTGGAGAAGGTGGAGCTTCCTCTCTCCTTGGTGGTCAGCAGCCGGGGCGAGACGCTCCAGCTGCGCCTCGAGTTCGACGGCGAGCAGATCCCCGAGGCCCGGGCAGAGGCGGTGCTGGCTGACTGGCTGGCCGAGCTCGACTGGCTGGCGCAGACGGATCTGAGCCAACCGGCCAGCGTGGCGGCGGTACAGTCCCCGGTGATGCCGCTGGTGGTCGCCACCAGGGCGGAGCCCAGCCTGGCTCAGCCGCCGGCCGAGGCCCGCGTGCTGGTGGCCCTGTGGGAGCGCCAGTGCGGCGTGCCCGGCATCTGGCAGCAGACCCTGTGTGAACTCGGGGTGGATTCGGTGCAGCAGCTCGCCCTGCTGGCGGCCCTCAACGAGGCGTTTGGCCAGGATCGGGCGCCGCTCACCCTGCAGACCCTCAAGGCCCATCCATCCCCCAGCCGGCTCTATCGACACTGGCTGGTGCGTCAAACGGAGGCCGCGCTATGACGGTGACCATCAAGCATAAGGCCCCGGCCGTGTCACCTCCGAGAGGCGCCCTCAAGGGGGCGGCCAACCTGGGCGCGCGGCTGGCGGCCTGTCTGGCCGCCACTCCGCTGGCCCCCGCCATCCGTATGGGCGGGGAGGGCATCAGTGAGGGCGGATCAGATGAGCAGTGGCTCAGCTACGGCGCGCTCAATGCCAGGGTCGGCCAGATTGCCACCCGTCTGCAGGGGCTGGCGGTGGGGGAGCGGGTCGGCCTCTATCTGGCGCGCAGCCCCGATCTGGTGGCCAGCCTGCTGGCCTGCCTGCGCCTCGGCCTCTGCTTCGTGCCGCTCGAGCCGGACTTTCCCCTGGAGCGGCTGCAGGGGATCGCCCGCCAGGCGCGCCTGTTGGCGGTGATCTGCGATGACGAGGCGGGCACCCCGGACTTCGGCTGCCCCCTGCGCACCCTGGATGGGCCAGCAGCAGGGCCCGTCTCTTGGCCTCAGGTGGATGACGCCCTGGCCGCCTACATGATGTTAACCTCGGGCTCCACCGGCGAGCCCAAGGGGGTGGTCATCAGTCGGCGGGCCCTGCTCTGCTTCCTCGACGGGATCCGCGAGCGGCTCGGCCTCTCACCTGGCTGCCACTGGCTATTCATCACCACTCCGGCCTTCGACATCTCCTTGCTGGAGATGTTGGGGCCGCTCTGGGGCGGTGGCCGGCTGACGGTGGCTGGCGGTGAGCACAACAAGGATCCGCTGGGGATGCTGGCCCTGCTCGAGGCCGACCCCTCCATCAACTGGCTGCAGGCCACCCCGGCCTGCTGGCGCATGCTGCTCAAGGCGGGCTGGCAGGGGCGCAATACCCTCACCGCCCTGTGCGGTGGCGAGGCGCTGGACCCAGGTCTGGCCGAGCAGCTCTGTGCCCGCACCCGGCGGCTGTGGAACTGCTACGGGCCGACCGAGGCCACCGTCTGGTCCCTGGTGAGCGAGGTGCGCTGGCCGCCGGTTGGCGGGCAGATCACCATCAGCCACAGCCTGCCCGGCTATCGTCACTGGGTGCTGGACGAGGCGGGGCAGCCGGTGGTAGAGGGGGAGTGCGGCGAGCTCTGCATCGAGAGCCCGGCCCTGTGCGAGGGGTACTGGCGCAAGCCGGCCTTGACCAGCGCCGCCTTCCTGCGCCTTGCCACCCATCGCCTCTATCGCACTGGCGATCGGGTGCGCCTCCTTGGGGCGGACCGCTTCCTCTATCTGGGACGGCGCGACGATCAGGTCAAGCTGCGGGGCTTTCGCATCGAGCTCGGCGAGGTGGAGGCGGGACTGCGCCGCCAGGCCGGGGTGCAGGAGGCGGCTGTGCGCCTGGTGGGCGAGGGGAACGAGGCCATGCTGGTGGGCTACGTGGAGGCGAAAAGCGGGGTGACCCTTAATCGCCTCGCCCTGCGCAAGGGGCTGCAGGCGACGCTGCCGCACTACATGGTGCCGACACGGCTTATCCTGCTGGATGCCCTGCCCAAGACCGGCAGCGGCAAGCTCGACAGAAAGGCGCTGCCATTACCGGGGTGACAAAGGGCTTGCAGGCTCGATGCCTCAATAACAGGGTGCTGGCACGGATCCTCTTGCTGGATGCCCTGCCAAAGACTGGCAGTGGCAAACTGGACAGAAAGGCGCTGCCATTGCCCGAGTAGTCGCCTTGCCGGATGGTAAGAGCGATGGATAAAAAAGAAGCCCGCATCATGCGCAATGCTGTTCAGATAAGCACATTTTTGACTAATTATTCATAAATGCGACTTGAGTTGGGGGAGCAAGGCTGTTTCCAGTCGATGTTCCTTCAGCCTTTATCCAGCGTGGCTTGCAATAGAAAGAGGGAGGCATCATGCCTCCCTCATTTTTTAGCCCTGATACTACGTGGACTGGAACTCAAATTCTCTTAAGTGAACAGCATTGCGCATCATGCGGGCTTCTTTGTTGGCCGTAAACCGAGGGATTAGTGAGCGATGGGGGCGGCATCCGCCTTGGTGAGCAGGCGCTCGACGTCGTCGATCACCTTGAGGGCCGCCTGGGGGCCGCCGGTGGAGGTCCAGAGTGACCCGTCCACGGCGCCGAAGCGCTTGCCCTTGATGGCGCCGAGCTGCTGGAAGGCCGGGGTCTGCTCGGCCTGCTTCATGGCATCCACCGCATCCCCGCTGGTGCTGAGGGTGCCGATCACCAGCCAGTCACCGTCCAGCAGGTTGAGGGATTCGAGGCTCAGGGCCGGGGAGTGGGGGCTCTTGTCGCCAATCTGGTGGGAGGGGCGGGTGAGCCCCATCTCGGTGACCACGCTGCTGGCGAAGGTGCCGCCGTGCATGTAGCTCGGCCCCTTGGGGTTCCAGCGCACTATGCTCATCTGTTCCCCCTGATGCTGGGCGAGCTTGCTGCGGGCCTCTGCCAGGCGGGCCTCATACCGGGTGAGGAACGCCTTGGCCTCGGCCCCCCGGTTCATCGCGTCGGCACTGCGACCGAACACGGTTTTCCAGGGCTCGCCCCAGTTGCCGGTGACGACGGTGGGGGCGATCTCCTTGAGCAGGGCCAGGAGCTCGGGCTTGGTCTGGCCGGTGAGGATGAGGTCCGGCTCCAGATCGATGAGGGTCTCCAGATTGGGGTTGTCCAGATCCCCGACCACGGCGATCTCCTTGCCCGCCTTGTCCAGCAGATAGCGGGGCAGGGTGGACTGGCCGCGCCCATTGACGGTGCCCACCGGCTGCACCCCCAGAGTCAGGGCGCTGTCGAGATCGAGTTCGCTCAACACGACGACCCGCCGGGGCGCATCGGGGACGCTCTGGGGCTGGCCGTTGGCATCGATGACCTGGCGGCTGCCCGCCTGGGCCTGGAAGCCCGTCAGGCTGGCCAGCATGAGCAAGGTGGCCAGCGGGGAGAAGATCTTCATGGTGACATCCTTATGGGTGAAATCGGTGGGCCGGAGTCTGTGGAAAGTGCCTGAGAGCCGCCCGGCCAGCCCCGAATGGGCGGGGACATGCTACCACAAAGCAAGTGAGAGGCGTTGTCATTTGTATTTGTGGCATGACCTCGGCTTGCTTTGGTACCATCGCAGGCCCCTGTCAGGAGCCTTGCATGTTGCCTCGTTGTCCCTCACTCGATGGATCCTTTGTCCGTCAATTCGATGCCTTGTACCTGCCGGGCCTGGAGACGCTGTCTCTTCATCGGGTCAGTTTTGATCCCGCCGCCTTCTCGCCGGAGTGCTTTGGGGCCCAGGGCATCATCCTGCCTGCTTCATTGCAGGGGGCTGCCCCCAAGCGCCTCGGGGAGTTTCTGGCGGGGCGTCTCGCAGCCCGTGAGGCCCTGCGTCCCTTCGGTCTTGCAGGATGCAGCGTGGCCATCGGAGCGGCCCGGGAGCCACTCTGGCCTGAAGGGGTGGAGGGGAGCATCAGCCACAGCCGGCTGGCGGGAGAGGGGGTGGCCCTGTGTGCGGTGCGTCCGGGCCAGGAGGGAATCGGGCTGGATCTGGAGGCCTGGCTCGATGGCGACCAAGGGGCGAAGCTCTGGCCCGGCATCATGGATGGGGAGGAGTGGGGGCGGCTGGAGGCGGGGGTTCACGACGCCCAGCTGAGCCTGGCAGAGGGCGTGACCCTGGTGTTTTCCGCCAAGGAGAGCCTCTTCAAGGGGCTCTATCCCCGGGTGGGGCGCTACTTTGACTTTCTCGATGCCCGCTGGCTCGCCATGACGGCGCAGACTCTCACCCTGGAGCTCAAATGCCCGCTGACACCGACCCTGCCAGCCGGCTGGCGCTGCACCCTGCACTGGCAAGCCCTGCCGGGGGGCGTGCTCACCGTCTTGCTGCTGTGAGCACGATGCCAGCGCCCGGATAACGCCAACGCAAAGCCCAGAGAAAGAAACCGCCATCAGGCGGTTTCTTTCTCTGGCACAGGGTATGGCTCAGGCCGACACGCCATGGTCGGCGCGCAGGCGAGGCGCTTCGTCAGCGCGTCGGCGGGGCACGATGACAGGGGCCCCGTCGCCGGGGGCGTGCAGTATGTCCACATCGGTCTGGTAGAGGCGATCGATGAGGGGCTTGGTCACCACCTCCCGGGCCGGGCCCATGGCCTGGATGGCGCCATCCCCCAGGGCAATCAGCTCGTCGCAGTAGCGGGCGGCGGTGGCGAGATCGTGGATGACGATAAGCACCGTCTTGCCCTCGGCGGCGACCCGATGGATGGCTTCCATCACCTCGGTCTGGTGGCCGATGTCCAGCGCGCTGGTGGGCTCGTCCAGCAAGATGATGTCCGCATCCTGTGCCAGCACCATGGCGAGCCACACCCGCTGGGCCTGGCCGCCGGACAGCGAACTGGCGCTCTGGTGCCAGATGGCATCAAGCTGCATCCGCTCCCGGGCCCAGTCCACCATGCGGGCATCTTCCTCGCTCCACTGATTGAACCAGCCCTGATGGGGATGGCGGCCATATTGCACCAGCTGCTCCACCAGGATACCGGGGGGGACCAGGGGGCGTTGGGGCAGATAGGCGAGTTCCCGAGCCAGGGCTTTGGCGCCATAGGCACCGAGTGGCTTCTCCTTGAGCAGGATCTCCCCGGACCGGGGCTGCTCCTGTCCCGCAAGGAGCTTGAGCAGCGTGGATTTGCCGCCGCCGTTGGGGCCGACGATCCCCACCAGCTTGCCCCGGGGGAGGGAGAAGGAGATCTCCTTGAAGATGGTCTTTTGCGGGTAGCCGAACTGGAGTCGGTTCACGGTGAGCGTCATCGGGCGGCCCTCGGTCTGTATTGAAAATGGATGAATGCCATGGTCAGTCGGCCTTCTGGCGATCTTTGAGCAGGATGAAGAGCAGCAGCAGGCCGCCGAGAATGCGGGTCATGATGCCGGTGGCCACCTCGTGGGGGCTGGCCAGCACCCGCACCAGGGTGTCGCTTGCGAGCAGCATCAGGGCGCCGCACAGGGCGGCAATCCAGAGCGGCACGATGCGATCCCGGCTGAGCCAGGAGGCAAGGATGGGGGCCGCCATGGCAATGAAGACCACGGGGCCGCCGATGGCGGTGCCAAGGGCTGCGACGATGATGGCCTGGGCCAGCACCCCGAGCTGGACCCGGTTCACGTTGACCCCGAGGGTGCTGGCCGTCACCGGTCCCAGGCGCAGCACGCCGAGGGAGCGGGAGAGACAGACGGTCCAGGGACAGATGAGCAGGAGCAGCAGGCTCACCGGTAGCAGGGTGCCATAGCCCTGACCGACGAAGTTGCCCATGTTCCACAGATAGAGGCTGGTGAGGTGCACCAGGGACTGGGTGGACATGACGAACTGGCCGAGGGCGTTCATCAGCTCGGAGACCCCGATGCCGATCACCACGAACAGGTAGCCCTGCTCCCCGGGCTTGTTGCACAGGGCATAGAGCACGGCGGCGGCAAACAGGGCGCCGAACGGCGCGGCCCACCAGGGCCAGGTGCCCAGCGTCAGATAGAGGGAGAAGATGATGATGGCAAGGGATGCCCCCTCGTTGACCCCTATCATGTCCGGGGTGGCGAGGCGGTTTCGCACCAGGGTCTGCACCAGGCAGCCCGAGAGTCCCATGGCGGCGCCGGCCACCAGCACCGCCAACAGGCGCGGCAGTCGGATCTTGAAGACGGTTACCTGATCGAGTCGGCTTCCCTCCCCGAGCAGGGTCTGGATCACCCCCATCATGGTGATCTTGCCGGAACCCAGGGTGAGGGCCAGCAGGGAGAGCAGGGTGAGGGCGAGCAGGAGCCCCAGGGTGATGAGCCAGGCGCGGCGGTGCAGCAACAGGGTGTGGCTGCCAAGGCGAAGGCAGAGGGTGCCGCTCGGGAGTGAGAGAGAGTTCTTCATGGGCGTGGCACCTTATTTGACGGCCAGCAGGGAGCGGAAGCCGCCGCTGCGCACCACCAGGATGAGCACGGGCGCCCCGATGAGCGCCAGAATGACGCCGTTGGGCAGCTCGTAGGGCTGGATTAGCCAGCGGGCCAGCACATCGGCTCCGAGCAGAAAGAGCACCCCGAACAGGGCGGAGAAGCGCACCTGGATGGCGAGGCGAACCGGCTCCACCAGGCGGGCGCAGTAGGCGGCGAGGAAGCCGACAAAGCCGATGGGACCAGCGATGGCGATGGCGCAGGCGGTGAAGAGCGTTGCGGCCAGGAGCACGCCGATCCGCACCCGGGTGGGGCGGATGCCGAGGGCCCTGGACTGGTGATCCCCCATCTGCATCAGGGTGAGAGGGCGACAGAGCGCCAGTGTCAGCAGCAGGGCGGCCAGGGCGAAGGGGACCACGGTGAGTACCGCTTCCAGACTGGAGGCGGCAAGGGACCCTAAGTTCCAGAAGCGGAACTGCTCCAGCACCACCCGGTTGGAGAGCAGCAGGAAGTTGGAAAGACCGCCGAAGGTGGCGGAGAGGGCGACCCCTACCAGGATGAGCTTGAGGGGGTTGGAGCGCCCCACCATGAGGCCGAGGCCCAGCACGATGAGGTTGCCGAGCAGGGCCCCCATGCCGGACCAGAGCAGATACCCGTAGGCGGATTCGACGCCAAACCAGGTGAGGCCGATCACCAGAGCAAAGACGGCGCCGGCATTGACCCCGAGCAGGCCGGGTTCGGCCAGAGGGTTGCGGGTGGCACTTTGCAGCATGGAGGCCGCCAGGGAGAGTGATGCCCCCACCACCAGGGCTGCCAGGGTACGGGGCAGGCGCAGGGTATGGACTATCATGGCGAGCTTTTCATCGGCCACGAAGGCGGGATCGCCCATCAGGAAACCAGCGACCTCGCGGCCACCATAGACACCGGCCCCGGTGGCCAGTGACAGACAAATCAGCAGGAAGAGGAGCAGCACGCCGAGCCAGAACAGCCGAGCTTGGTATCTGAGCACTCAATGACTCCTTGAATTCGGGGAGGCAGAAACGCAAAAAGGGAGCCCCGCGACCGGGGCTCCCGCAGACAGGATGGATTACAGCTTGTAATCGACCCCTGCGTAGACGGTGCGACCTTCCAGGATGAAGTCGGCGTCGGTCGCCACCTCGTCACGCTGGGTGTTGGTGAGGTTGGTGATGCCGAGCTTGAAGTCCAGGGCCGGCGTGACGGTCCACTTGGTGTTCACGTCCAGGGTCTGGTAGTGCTTGGAGGTGAATGCCTGGGCGTTGCGGGCCGGCACCTTGATCAGCTGGCTGCCGACATACTGCCAGGCCAGGTTGGCGCTGACCACGTCGCTCGCCTTCCAGTCCAGGCCGATGTTGCCGGTGTGATCCGGGGTCTTGGCCAGATCGTCACCCGTGCTCTTGTCTTCGGAGTCCAGAAGGGTCAGGTTGCCGGTCAGCTGCACGTTGTCCAGCACGTCGAACCAGCCGGTCAGCTCCAGCCCCTTGATGCGGGCCTTCTTGACGTTGAGGTAGGTCATGACGGTCGGACGGTAGCCCGGGCCCCACTGATCGCTCTGGATCAGATCCTCGATCTCGTTGTGGAAGCCGGTCACCCCTGCGCCGAAGCGATCGGCGTTGTAGGCGGTGCCAAGCTCGTAGCTGACGGAGGTTTCCGGCTTCAGATCCGGGTTGCCTATCACCTTGCAGGCGCCGCGGCAGGCGGTGGTGGCGAACCCTTCGCTGGACTGGGCCAGGGTCGGGGCCTTGAACGCCTTGCCGGCGCCCCCCTTGATCACCCACTCGTCACTCAGGGAGTAGAGGGCGTAGGCACGGGGGCTGAACTCGTTGCCATAGGTCTCGTGGTGATCCAGACGGCCGGAGAGCGTCAGGGCCAGATCCCCAAAGCCGAACTCGTCTTGCAGGTAGAGGGCGCTCTGGCTCGCATCCACGCTGCCGTTCTGGATGCTGCGGCTGTGCTCCAGCTCGGTCTTGCGGAACTCTGCACCCGAGGTCAGCAGGTGATCCCCGAGGTAGCCGCTCAACTGGCCATCCACCGTGTTGTTGGTCTGGGTGATGTCGGCGGCGCCACCGTTGAGCTGGGAGTCATCCATCAGATCGGTCTGCTCGAAGTAGTAACGAGCGCGGCTGTCGAAGTGTTCCCAATGGCCGTTGTGGGTCAGCCCCAGGCTCAGGCGATCGAGTTTCTGCACGTTGTGGGGGGTAGCCGGTGCGGTCGGGGCACGGGGCACGTTGTTGAAGTAGCTGTCCATGTCGTTCTGGTTGTAACCCAGATCGAAGTCGATGTCCTGGTTGTCGGCCACCAGCCACTTCAGGCTGGAGAGCACGTTGACCACTTCCCGTTTCTCCAGGGCGTCGGCATCCGGGTTGTTGGACTGCTCGCTCTTCCAGCGATCCCGCTGATAGCCTTCCACCACCACGCTGCCCAGCAGCTTGTTGTCGATCAGGGCGCCGGAGACGAAGGCGCTACCCTGGTTGGCATCCCCGCCATCCCCCTTGGTGGGCATGGTGTGGGTGTAGCCGACGGCCGCTTCGGTGTTCTCCTTGGCCTGGCGCAGGATCACGTTGACCACGCCGCCGAGGGCATCGGCCCCGTACAGGGAGGAGACGGGACCGCGGATCACCTCGATGCGCTCGATGGCGGCCATGGGGATGGAGCTTAAGTCGAAGTCGTTGCCAAAGGAGCTGCCCAGGGTCTCGCGGGCGTTGACCCGCTTGCCGTTGACCAGCAGCAGGGTGTAGTCACCGCCCATGCCGCGGATCTTGATCTCGTTGCGACCCGTGGGGTTGGTGCCGATGATGTTGACACCGGGCACGTGCTTGAGGGCATCGCCGATGTTGTTGACGTTCATCTTGTCCAGATCGGCGCGGGTGACCACGGAGACGCTGGCCGGGGCGGTCAGCTCGGTGTGCTTGGTCTGGGTGGCGGTGACCACCACCGTCTCGTTGGCCTTGACGGACTCGGCCTGGGCCAGGCCCGGTACGGCCAGCAGACCAAGGGAGAGCAGAATGGGGTTCAGTTTAAAGAGGCCGTGCTGCAACTGCATTGTCAAAAACTCCATGGATATAACTGAGGTTATGGGGTCCGGATTCTTCTGATCCGGTGCTCACTGACTTCCTTGTCTGGCGGTGCCAGAGGCAGGATTATTGTTATCTCTTGTGCTCTTCAGGCCCCGGATGAGGAACCAGACACCGGCGCAGGCCACCAGGGTGCACGCAATGTTGATCCAGGCCAGGGTGGGGAAACCGTGCAGGGCGCCCCCCTCGTCGGAGACCAGATATCTGGCGGAGAACAGGCTGCCTAGGCCCGCCGCCACATTGGTGACCGAGCCCTGGAAAGACATGAAGGCGGCGCGCTGATGGGGGGCCGGAATGGCCGCCGTGACCGCGAGGGTGGTGCTGGCACGGGCGGAGCTCAGGGCCATGAAGAGGGTGAACAGCAGATAGAGAGGCAGGCCTGCCGGCAAGGCAAAGCCCACCAGGGTGATCAGGGCCAGGGCCAGGCTGGTGAGCAGGATGGCGCCCTGGGCGCGGCCCTGATCGATCCAGCCGCCGCACAGGCGCATGGTGGCCATGCTGGCAAGGCCGCCGCACAGATAGAGGCTGGCGATCTGCTCGCGCGGGAAACCCAGGTTGAACTGGAAGTAGTTGGCAAAGTGCGGAATGAGCAGGAAGTGGCCGAACATCTGCAGGCAGAGGATGAAGAGGGCTCCCTGGCAGAGCGGTGACCCCAGCAACTGGCGCATCCCCTGGCCTGCCGGGGCCCGGTTGACCGGCAGGGACGGCAGCCAGATGGCACACAGCAGGGCCAGCAGCAGGCCGCCAGCACCAAACAAGAGGAAGGGGCTCTGCCAGCCAGACCACTGGGCCAGCACGAGGGCCGCGGGCACGATCAGAATGGCGGCCAGGGAAAACGCCATGCCCACGTAGGCGAGACGGCGGCCCCGCTCGGCGGGCGGTACCAGATCCAGCACCGCCGCCATCAGGATGGCCCCAAGGGGGCCGGCGACGCAGCCGGACAGGATAAAGAGCAGCAGCAGGGTCTGGCTATCCTCGGCCAGGGCGCAAGCCATCAAGAGCAGGAAGCGCAGGACCAGCAGTACCAGCAGGGCGGGTTTGCGGTTGACCCGATCGAGCCAGGGGGCGGCCAGGAGGCCCAGCAGGGCGGCTCCCAGGGTGGCGCCGCCGCTGAAGTAACCTGTCTGCTCCGGCAGCATCCCCAGGCGGGTTACCAGTTCCGGGCCAAGGGGCATCACCATCATCATGCAGCCCATGGAGAGCATGTTGATGAGCAGCGCAAGGTGGATGGCGGCAGGGGTGGATGCGACGGATTCTGGCTTCATCAGAGGCTGACTCGAAAAAATGAGTCCGAATTGTATCCGAGGGTTTTTGTTGTGACAACAAATGATAACCATTTTTATTTGTATTTATTGGTATCTTAACGAGTCTTTATCAGGTGCCTCTGTGTGGGGTTGCATACTAGGCCCGTTGCAATCGGGGCGCCATGGACCATGATGGCAGGAAGCGAGAGGGTGGCGGTGAACGCCGGGAGGAGAAGATGCGCGCTGGATCAGGGTATTGGGGGCTGGGGTGCTGCCTGTTGCTGGCATTGCCCCTGAGGGCCGAAGTGAAGGTCATACCGGTATTCGAGGCGGATGCCGCGGTGCAGACGCTCAAGGAGATCTACCCGGATCTCGGGGTGAGCGCCATGGGCAACCAGCTGGTACTGAGCGGAACCCCCGCCCAGTTGCAGGAGGCCGAGCGTACCCTGGCGCAAGTGAACCAGCCGCCCCAAAGCCTGCTCATCGAGTGGCGGGTGGATGGCGCCTCCAGCCGTCAGCAGGCCGGAGTGGGGCTGGGCCTGGATGCCAAACGGCAGTGGCTGCTGGAGGGGGATGCCCGGCACTATGAACGCAGCCAGAGTGACAACTGGCAGGTGCGTGGCCTCTCCGGACGGCCCGTGTTGTTGCAGATGGGGTCCTATCAGCCGGTCACCTTTTACCAGTGGCAGGGGGGAAGGGTGGTGGGCATGATGCCGCTGATGAACGGTCTCTACGCCACCGCGACCCTGATAGGGGACAGGGTGCAGGTGGCCCTCAGCAGTGAACAGGCAAGAGTGGAGCGAGGCAACATACACACCGGCCAGAGTGCCACCGAGGTGAGCGGCGCCCCGGGCCAGTGGCTGACGGTGGGGGAGCTTTCCACAACCCAAGGCAGCCGGGAGGCCGCGATCGCCAATCCATCAGGCATGGGCGGGGCCAGCGGCAGCGAACGCCAGACTCTGCAGATCCGGGTCACGCGCCAGTGAACCAGCCTGTCAGTGGGGCTGATCCAGAGCATAATCCCGCAACTGGCGGCTTCTCAGCAGATACCAGAGCGCCCAGAGGCTGGCGATGAGCACCAGGGCGGTGGGCCAGTTGAACGACCACTGCTGCAGATTGAGGCTGTGCAGTTGCATCAGCAGGCCACTGACGGCAGAGCAGAGCAGCAGCAAGGGACTGTGGCGTCTGAGCCAGGCTCTGGCACTGTGGGTCTGGCGATGGGTGCCGCCGCAGGCGAGCAGCGCCAGCATGGCGGGCACGTCCGTCAGCAGGCTGATATAGAGGGTGAGCTTGTCCGGGTAGAAGAGGGTCAGGATGGCGCTGCCACTCTCCCGGGTGACCCCCGCCATCAGAAACAGCCAGACCGAGCGGGTCAGCAAGAGGGCGATGGGCCAGAACCAGAGCGGGGGGCGCAACTGGCCGTGATCGTCGTAACGGTGTTCGGGGTAGAGGGTCATGGTGGCCCGGTATCCATTCATGCAGTGCGAGTGATGAAGGGGATATGGGGCACAGGGCAGGCCATTACAAGGCCGGCAACGGCCGGGAATTAATCGGGGGGCCATGCCCCCCAATCCGCAGTCTTTAGTTGCCGGGTTCCGGCGTCACAGCCAGCCTTTTCGCTTGAAGAAGAGACCGGTGCCCAGCGATGACATCACCATCAGCACCAGGGAGAGGGGATAGCCGTATTCCCAGGCGAGCTCCGGCATGCGGCCAAAGTTCATGCCGTAGATGCTGGCGATAAGGGTCGGCGGCAGGAAGATGACCGCGGCTACCGAGAAGATCTTGATCACCTTGTTCTGCTCCAGATTGGTCACCCCCATGGAGGCCTCCAGCTGGAAGTTGATCTTGTCGAACAGGAACTGGGTATGGGGCAGCAGGGATTCCACGTCGTGCAGCATCTCGTCGATCCACTTGTTCTGCTCCCCCGTCATGCGCTGGCGCAGGCTGCGTTTGAGAAAGCGCAGGGCGCGGCGGGTATCGTGCAGGGAGAGACGGATCTGGCCGTTGGCCTCTTCCTGGGCCATCAGCTCCTTGAGCATGGGGTTGATCTGGTCCGGCTCGAAGATCTGATCGGCGGTGTTCTCCAGGGTCTTGTACCCATCCTCGATCAGGTCTGAGAGGTACTCCACCTTGAGGTTCTGCACCTCCAGCAGGATGTCGAGGGCATCTTCGACCTCCAGTCTGTCCTGACGCATGTAGTGGCGCAGCAAACGCACCAGGCCGATGTCATCCTCGCGAATGCTGATCAGCAGGTTGTTGCGCAGGGTAAAAGAGACGTGCACACCCTTGGTGTCGCGACCGATGCGCTGGGGAAACAGGGAGTGGATGTGCAGACCGTCGGTGTCCCAGTAGAAGCGGGCGGATGCCTCGATGTCATCGAGCTCCTCCTTGTCCGGCACCTCCTCCAGGAACAGGCCCGTCAACCATTCTCGCTCCGCAGTGTCCGGCCTGTAGGCATCCAGCCAGACGGTGTTGTCGGGAACGATGTCATCCGGCCCGAGCGTGACTATGTCCAGCACCTTGTTGTTGAGAATGTAGGCGGTGATCATCTGTCCCCCCTTAAGAAGTCATGGGTAATCAGGGATGGTTGCACAGGTTCATGCGGCCTTAGATCGCACGGAAAGCGATCCCATGAAATAGCATAACGAGGCCGATGGACAACCTGAATGCGGCGAACTATACAGGGGCGGGACCCGCTTGTCAGGGCCTATTCATCAGGGGTTCAGCCTGTTCGCTCAAAAAATCGGCGAGGTCGGATCAGCCGTGGCGACCCCGATGCGGGCGATCCCGGCGTCGCCTTCTTTGTTCGCCCTGGTGTGGGGGAGGGCCCGGGCTCACCGGCGGGAATGGCGGGTTGCTGGTCGCCCTGCGACAGCCCCCGGCCAAGCGCAGGAAACGGTCTCCGGGCGGTGTTCCGGGGCTGCGTCTCCTTGTTATCTGCTCTGGTGTGCGTGGGCAAGCCTGTTACAGATTGGGATAGTTGGGGCCCGAGCCGCCCTGGGGCGGCGTCCAGACGATATTCTGGCTGGGATCCTTGATGTCGCAGGTTTTGCAGTGAATGCAGTTGGCGGCGTTGATCTGCAGCCTTGGCCGGGTATCCCCATCAAGGATCTCGAACACCCCCGCCGGGCAGTAGCGCTGGGCGGGTTCGGCCCAGGTGGGCAGGTTGACCTCGACCGGAATGCGCGCGTCCTGAAGGGTCAGGTGACAGGGTTGATCCTCGTCGTGGCTGGTGCTGGCCAGATAGACGGAAGAGAGCTTGTCGAAGCTGAGCTTGCCGTCGGGTTTGGGGTAGTCGATGGGCTGGCAACGGCTGGCCAGGCGCAGCTGGCGGTAATCCGGCTCCTTGTCCAGCAGAGTAAAAGGAGAGGTCAAGGCAAAGAGTCGCTGCTCCAGCCAGTTGAAGGCGCCGCCGAGCCAGGGGCCGAAGCGGTGCAGGGCGGCCCCGACGTTGCGGGCCCTCTTCAGTTCCCGGGTCAGCCAGCTTTGCAGCAGCGCGTCCTGAAACTCGGCCAGATCCCGTCCCCCTTCATCCCCTCCTCGCAGTGCCATGGCGACCGTCGCGGCCGCCACCATGCCGGACTTCATGGCAGTGTGGATCCCCTTGATGCGGGAGAAGTCCAGGGTGCCCGCGTCACAACCGATGAGCAGACCGCCGGGAAAGTGCATGCGCGGCAATGAGTGCCAGCCCCCCTTGGTGATGGCCCGCGCGCCGTAGCTGATGCGCTCGCCCCCCTGCAACGTTGCCGCGATGAGGGGGTGGTGCTTGAGACGCTGGAATTCGTCAAAGGGGCTGAGCCAGGGATTCTGGTAGTTGAGATCGACGATAAGGCCGACCGCCACCTGATCCTGGGCCAGATGATAGAGATAGAAGCCCCCCTGACTCTTGTTGCCCTTTCCCTCCCCAAGGGGCCAGCCGCTGCCATGGAGCACCCGCCCAGGATGGGATTGTCCCGCTGGCACCTGCCACACCTCCTTGAAGCCGATGGCGTAATGCTGCGGCTGGGCGGTATTTTCCAGATGGAATCGGGCGATCAGCTGTTTGCCGAGGTGGCCGCGCGCCCCTTCGGCAAACAGGGTATAGCGCCCATACAGGGCCATGCCGGGCACGTGATCCGGCTTGGGGTTGCCCTCCTTGTCGAGACCAAGATCACCGGTCACCACCCCGCGCACCCGGCCCTCCTCCACGATGAGGGTGCTGGCAGCAAAGCCCGGGTAGATCTCGACACCGAGGGCCTCGGCCTGCTTGCCGAGCCAGCGGCAGAGGGTGCCGAGGCTGATGATGTGGCTGCCGTCGTTGTGCATGCGGGGTGGCACCGCCCAGTGGGGCAGCTGCAGGGAGCGGCTGTCGCTTTGCAGCAGATGGACCTGATCATCCGTCACCGGCACGCCGAGGGGGGCCTCCTGCCAGCTCTCTGGCAGCAGCTCCCTGAGGGCGACGGGATCGAGCAGGGCGCCGGAGATCAGGTGGGCGCCGATCTCGGCCCCCTTCTCCAGCAGGCAGACCGAGAGGGCCGGGGCCTGCTGCTTCAATGCGATGGCGGCGCTCAGGCCTGCCGGGCCGCCACCCACGATGACGACATCAAATTCCATTGCTTCGCGTTCCATCTTGCCTCTGTGCTCGACTTGGCCTAGGGTAGTGCTGGTAGTTTACGTAAACGTAAACCACTTTGTCAGCAGAAAAGTGAGTGACGACAAGGTGGACCCACACAACAGGTATGAGGGATGACCGCCATGAAGCTGCTGGTCGCAGTCAAACGGGTCGTTGATTACAACGTCAGGATCCGGGTCAAGGGGGATGGCTCCGATGTGGAGCTCGCCAATGTGAAGATGGGCATCAACCCGTTTTGTGAAATCGCGGTGGAGGAGGGGGTCAGGCTGCGGGAAGCCGGCGTGGCATCCGAGCTGGTGGTGGTGACCTTCGGCCCCGAGGCGGCGGCCGAGCAGTTGCGCCATGCCCTGGCGCTGGGGGCGGATCGGGCGCTGCACTATGTTACCGACGAGACCCTGACTCCGCTCACCGTGGCCCGGGCCCTGCAAACGGTGTGCGGGCAGGAGCAGCCCGATCTGGTGCTGCTCGGCAAACAGTCCATCGATTCCGACAACAACCAGGTGGGGCAGATGCTCGCCGCCCTCAATGACTGGCCGCTTGCCACCTTCGCCTCCGCCATCAGGCTGGTGGAGGGGGAATTGCAGGTGACCCGCGAGATAGACGGTGGCCTCGAGACCCTCGGCATGGCGCTGCCCGCCGTGGTGACCGTGGACTTGCGCCTCAACGAGCCGCGCTTCGCCTCCCTCCCCAACATCATGAAGGCCAAGCGCAAGCCGCTGGAGAGCCAGCCGTTCGCCGCCCTCGGGGTGGTGCCGGCCGACCAGACACGGCAGCTCGGGGTGATGGCGCCGCCGGTGCGCAGCGCCGGCATCAGGGTGGGCTCGGTGGACGAGCTGCTGGACAAGCTCAAGCACGAAGCCCAGGTGCTCTGATGGGCAGGGGCATGAGAGGGATGCCTCCCGCAGGCGTGAGCGCCATACATGGGGCAGCGGCCCCGGGGAGCAAGGGATCAATGGATGACATGAAGGTGTTGCCATGAGCGTACTTGTGATTGCGGAACATCATCAGGGGCGGATCGCCGACAACCTGGCCCAGCTGGTCACGGCGGCGGGGCGCCTGGGGGGCGAGGTGCACCTCTTGCTGCTGGGGCAGGGGCTGACGGAGGCGGGGAAGCAGGCCGCCGCCCTCACGGGGGTAAACCGGGTGCTGCTGGCAGAACATCCCATGCTGGCGGAGGGGCTCAACGACGGGGTCGACAGACTGCTCGCCGAGGTGGCCAGGGACTACCAGCACTGCCTGATGGCGGCCAGCAGCCAGGGCAAGGATCTGCTGCCGCGAGTGGCGGCCAGGCTCGGGGTGGAGATGATCGCCGAGGTGACCGGCATCGAGGGGCCCGACACTTTCCTGCGTCCCATCTATGCGGGCAACGCCATCGCCCGGGTGGCGAGCAGCGCCCCCGTCAAGGTGCTCACCGTGCGGCCTACCGCGTTCGCCAAGGCCGGGTCCGGGGAGGAGCGTGCCGTGATGGAATCGCTGCCGGTGGCCGAGGTGCGCTGCCGTACCCGGCTCATCGAGCGGCGTGCGGTGCGCTCCGCCAGACCCGAGCTCGGGGCGGCCCGGGTGGTGGTCTCCGGCGGGCGGGCACTCGGCTCGAAAGAGCACTTTGCCCTCATCGACGCCCTGGCGGACAAGCTGGGGGCTGCCGTCGGGGCATCGCGGGCCGCCGTGGATGCGGGTTATGTCTCCAACGACCTGCAGGTGGGGCAGACCGGCAAGGTGGTGGCCCCCGAGCTCTACATCGCGGTGGGCATCTCGGGGGCCATCCAGCATCTGGCGGGGATGAAGGAGTCCAAGGTGATCGTCGCCATCAACAAGGACGCGGAGGCCCCCATCTTCCAGGTGGCGGACTACGGTCTGGTGGGGGATCTCTTCACCCTGCTGCCGGAGCTCACCGCCAAGCTGTAAATTTGCCACAAAGGGGCGAACAAAGCCGTCCGTGCTGTCTCGCCCCCGTTTCCATGCATATTCTCTGCAAGCCCTGGCCCGTTCAGGGCTTTTGTCTGATGGGTGCCCGGTGGCGCCGGGGCAAAAGGTTGCGCTGGATCCCAAAAAGCCTTTGCCCCCACGGGGGCTGTCGTGTAAAAACGTTCGAGTCACCGATCACACACATCCATTCACGGAAAGCGTCATGAGCAAACAGATTTACAACTTCTGCGCCGGCCCTGCCATGTTGCCGGTTGAAGTCATGGAGCGCGCCCAGCGCGAATTTTGTAATTTCCAGGGGCTGGGAGCCTCGGTCATGGAGCTTTCCCATCGCGGCAAGCCCTATATGGCGGTCGCCGAGAAGGCCGAAGCGGACCTGCGCGACCTGCTGGCGGTGCCGGACAACTACAAGGTGCTCTTCATGCACGGCGGTGGCCGCGGCCAGTTCTCCGCCGTGCCCATGAACCTGCTGGGTGGCGCCAACAAGAAGGCGGATTACCTGGTGACCGGCGTCTGGGCCCAGAGCGCCGTGGATGAAGCCCAGAAATACGGTGACATCCAGACCTTCCAGGGGGTGGCCAAGAACGAGCAGGGGGTCTCCCACCTGCTGCCGACGCCGGCGTTTCGCGCCGATGCCGCCTATGTGCACTACTGCCCGAACGAAACCATCGATGGCATCGAGATGTTCGACATCCCGGCCACCGGCGATGTGCCCCTGGTGGCGGATCTCTCCTCCACCATCCTCTCCCGTCCCCTCGACGTGAGCCGCTTCGGCATCCTCTACGCCGGTGCCCAGAAGAACATCGGCCCCTCTGGTCTGGCCATCGCCATCGTGCGCGACGACCTGCTGAACCAGGCCCGCGCCGATGTGCCGTCTATCTTCGACTACCAGCTCACCGCCAAGAACGACTCCATGTTCAACACGCCCCCCACCTACGCCTGGTATCTGGCCGGTCTGGTGTTCGAGTGGCTCAAGGAGCAGGGTGGCCTGGCGGCGATGGAAGCACGCAACAAGGAGAAGGCCGACTTCCTCTACGGCTACCTCGATCAGTCGAACTTCTATGGCAACAAGGTGGATGTGGCCTGCCGCTCCCGCATGAACGTGCCCTTCCAGCTGAAGAACGAGGCCCTGGACAAGCTGTTCCTGGCGGAGTCGGAAGCGGCCGGTCTGCTGGCCCTCAAGGGACACCGCATCGTCGGTGGCATGCGCGCCAGCCTCTACAACGCCATGCCCCTGGAAGGGGTCAAGGCCCTGGTCAGCTTTATGGATGACTTTGCCAAACGCCACGGTTGAGGCGTGTCTCCCCATTGCCAGACGCCGGGGACTCCCCGGCGTCTGTTTTTCAGACCCATCCTGACCCAGGCCGCCCTCTCCCGCGGTCGTGCCACTGTCGAACTTGCCGCGGGGGACGCGGGCTGTTAACGTCCGGTCAGGTGATTTAATTGAGATCGAACAGGAAGTCTATGAATTCGTTGCGTTTGGAACCCATTTCTAGCGTGGCCGGGGTGGTCAATCTGCCCGGCTCCAAGAGTGTCTCTAACCGGGCCCTGCTGCTGGCGGCCCTGGCCCGGGGCACCACCCGGCTGACCAACCTGCTCGACAGCGATGACATCCGCCACATGCTGGCGGCGCTGACCCAGCTCGGCGTCAAGTACAAGCTCTCCGCCGACAAGACCGAGTGCACCGTGCACGGTCTGGGTCGCAGCTTCGCGGTCTCGGCACCGGTCAACCTGTTCCTCGGCAATGCCGGTACTGCCATGCGCCCCCTGTGCGCCGCCCTGTGCCTGGGCTCCGGCGAGTACACCCTGGGCGGCGAGCCGCGCATGGAAGAGCGCCCCATCGGCCACCTGGTGGATGCCCTGCGCGAAGCGGGTGCCCACATCCAGTACCTGAAGAAAGATGGCTATCCGCCTCTGGTGGTGGATGCCAAGGGGCTCTGGGGTGGCGATGTCCACATCGACGGCTCCGTCTCCAGCCAGTTCCTGACGGCGTTTTTGATGGCGGCCCCCATGGCGGCCGGCGACACCCGCATCCACATCAAGGGGGAGCTGGTCTCCAAGCCCTACATCGACATCACCCTGCACATCATGAAGCAGTTCGGGGTGGTCATCGAGCACGACGACTACAAGGTGTTCTACATCAAGGGCAACCAGACCTATGTCAGCCCGGGGGACTTCCTGGTGGAAGGGGATGCCTCCAGCGCCTCCTACTTCCTCGCGGCGGGCGCCATCAAGGGCAAGGTGCGGGTTACCGGCATCGGCAAGCACAGCATCCAGGGGGACATCCACTTCGCCGACGTACTGGAGAAGATGGGGGCCCGCATCACCTGGGGCGATGACTTCATCGAGGCCGAGCAGGGGCCGTTGCACGGCATCGACATGGACATGAACCACATCCCGGATGCGGCCATGACCATCGCCACCACGGCGCTGTTTGCTGAGGGCACCACCACTATCCGCAACATCTACAACTGGCGGGTGAAGGAGACCGACCGCCTGCACGCCATGGCGACCGAGCTGCGCAAGCTGGGCGTGGAAGTGGAGGAGGGGCACGACTTCATCACCGTGATCCCGCCCGCACAGCTCAAACACGCGGCCATCGACACCTACAACGATCACCGCATCGCCATGTGCTTCTCCCTGGTGGCACTCTCCGATACGCCGGTCACCATCAATGATCCGGGTTGCACCTCCAAGACCTTCCCGGACTACTTCGACAAGCTGGCCAGCGTCAGTCAGGCCTGAGCCCTTTCGGCCCGCTTCGTGCGGGCCTTTTCATCTCTGCCCCCGCTTTTTTCATGCCTCCTAGCAGCATTATGCAAACTTGCAAGGTGCGATAATAAAATTCCTTGTCGAAGAATGTAATTTTCTATTTACACCGACCCAGCACAGGGCTAGATTGAGATCTCTTTATCGCAGTCATCTAGCAGGAAACTTGGTCATGCAGCATCAAACCGACGACGTTCGTATCAGTGAAATCAAAGAGTTATTGCCCCCGGTTGCGGTGCTTGAGAAGTTTCCGGCGACCGACACCGCCTCGGCCACCGTGTTTGAATCCCGTCAGGCCATCCACAACATCCTGGCCGGCGACGATGATCGCCTGCTGGTGGTGATCGGCCCCTGCTCCATCCACGATCCGGTCGCCGCCCTGGAATACGGCAAACGCCTCAAGGTGCTGCGCGACGAGCTGAAAGATCAGCTGGAGATCGTGATGCGGGTCTACTTCGAAAAACCCCGTACCACAGTGGGCTGGAAGGGGCTGATCAACGATCCCTACCTCGACAACAGCTGCCAGATCAATGACGGCCTGCGCCTGGGTCGCAAGCTCTTGCTGGATCTCAACGACATGGGGCTGCCGACCGCCTCCGAGTTCCTCGACATGATCACCCCGCAATACGTGGCGGATCTGATGAGCTGGGGTGCCATCGGTGCCCGTACCACCGAATCCCAGGTACACCGCGAGCTGGCCTCCGGTCTCTCCTGCCCGGTGGGCTTCAAGAACGGCACCGACGGCACCATCAAGGTGGCCATCGACGCCATCGGCGCCGCCAGCGCCCCGCATCACTTCCTGTCGGTGACCAAGTACGGCCACTCCGCCATCGTCTCGACCGCTGGCAACCCGGACTGTCACATCATCCTGCGCGGTGGCCGCGAGCCCAACTACAGCGCCCGTCACGTGGATGAGGTGGTGAGTGGTCTGGACAAGGCGGGTCTGCCCCAGAAAGTGATGATCGACTTCAGCCACGCCAACAGCAGCAAGCAGTTCAAGAACCAGATGCTGGTGGCCGAGGACGTGGCCGGTCAGCTGCGTGCCGGCAGCAAGGCGGTGTTCGGCGTCATGGTGGAGAGTCACCTGGTGGAAGGGCGTCAGGATCTGGTGGACGGGTGCGAGCTCACCTTCGGCCAGAGCATCACCGACGCCTGCATCGGCTGGGCCGATACCGAGGTGCTGCTGCGCAACCTGGCGGACGCCGTGGCCGCTCGCAACGCCCTCTGAGCCCAAGGCGCCCCGTTGGCGGGGCAATAAAAAAGCGCGACCCTGGGTCGCGCTTTTTGTTTGGCCATCTCTCGGCAGGTCGCGGTTTACTTGGCCCGCTCCTGGTGGCCGCGCAGGCGGATGTTGATCATCTCCACCACCAGCGAGAAGGCCATGGCGAAGTAGATGTAACCCTTGGGAATGTGCAGATCCAGCCCTTCGGCCATCAGCGCCACCCCGACCAGGATAAGGAAGGAGAGGGCCAGCATCTTGATGGTGGGGTGGGTATCGACGAAGTCGCCGATGGCCTTGGCGGCAAACATCATGACGCCGACGGCGATGATGATGGCCAGCACCATGACAGGGACATGATCCGCCATGCCCACGGCGGTGATGACGGAGTCCAGGCTGAAGATGATGTCGAGGATGGCGATCTGCACCAGGGTGGACAGGAAGCCCGTGGTCTTGCTCACCACACCCGCCTCTTCGGCGGCCCCTTCCAGGCTCTGGTGGATCTCGTGGGTGCTCTTGGCGATGAGGAACAGACCCCCCACCAGCAGGATGAGATCCCGTCCCGAGATGGCTTCCCCCAGCACGGTGAAGAGGGGCTCGGTGAGGCGCATCACCCAGGCCAGGGAGAGCAGCAGCAGGATGCGGGTGCCCATGGCGAGCCCCAGCCCCAGGATGCGCGCTTTCTGGCGCTGGGCTTCCGGCAGGCGACCCACCAGGATGGAGATGAAAATGATGTTGTCGATGCCGAGCACGATCTCGAGCAGGGTCAGGGTGGCGAGCGCGACCCAGGCGGAGGGGTCAGCAATCCATTCCAGCATGATTGAACCTTGGTTGAACAGTGATTGAGGTAGAAGCCGCGCATTTTAGCAGGGGGTCATGGCTTGTCCCAGTGGCGGGAAAAGATAAAAATGGCGGCGATCCAACAGGAGGGAAACATGTTTCGATTAGGGCTCATCATCAACCCCGTCGCCGGCATCGGCGGGGCCGTCGGTCTCAAGGGCAGTGACGGTATGGTCGCCGAGGCGCTGGCGCGCGGGGCCGTCCCCAAGGCCCGGGAGCGGGCCCGCCAGGCCCTGTTGCCCCTGTGCGAGCTGACCACGTCATTCGAGCTGCTGACGGTGGCCGGTGAGATGGGGGAGACGCTTGCCGCAGAGCTCGGGCTGCCCCATCGCATCGTCCATCGGCCTGCCGGGGCGCAGACGAGCGCCGAGGATACCCGGGCCGCCGCCCTGGCCCTGCGCGATGCCGGGGTGGATCTGCTGCTCTTCGCCGGTGGCGATGGCACCGCCCGTGACATCTGCGCGGCGGTGGGGGAGTCCTGCCATGTGCTCGGCATCCCGGCGGGGTGCAAAATCCACTCCGGGGTCTACGGGGTGACGCCGGCGGCAAGCGGCCGGGTGGCGGCCAGAATGATCGCAGGGGAGCTCCTGAGCCTGGTGGATGCGGAGGTGATGGACATCAACGAGGAGGCGTTTCGCGCCGGCAAGGTGCGCGCCCGCCACTACGGGCAGCTGCTGGTGCCCGGGGATCTGCGCTACGTGCAGGCGGTCAAGCAGGGGGGGCGGGAGTCCGAGGAGCTGGTGCTCGCCGATCTTGCCGCCGGTGTGGTGGAGCAGATGGAGCCCGATACCCTCTACCTGATGGGGTCGGGGAGCACGGTGGCCGCCTGCATGGGTGAGCTGGGGCTGGAAAATACCTTGCTCGGTGTGGATCTGGTGGAAAATGGCCAACTTATCGGGCAGGATCTCAGCGCCGCCGAGATCCTGACCCGGATCCGCGGCCGTCGCTGCCGTCTGATCATCACCCTGATCGGCGGTCAGGGACATCTGTTCGGGCGCGGAAATCAGCAATTGAGTCCAGACGTGATCCGGGCCGTCGGGCGCGAGCATATCCAGGTGCTCGCCACCAAAGCCAAGCTGGCGGCGCTAGAAGGCCGTCCGCTGCTGGTGGACACCGACGATCCGGCACTGAACCGGTCGTTGAGTGGTTATCTGCGCATAACCACGGGATACAAGGATCAGGTCATCTACCCGGTGGCCAACCCGGAATAGGACATCAAGGATGCGGCTGGCCTGGCGCCAGAGAGCCGCGATCAACCGGATCGCGGTTCCACTCCCCGAATTTTTTGCCGGCAACCCCGGAAATGAGGCTGCGTTAAATGACGATTCACGATTTTGAACACAAGTTGTTGGGACTGATCGACGCCATGGTCGCCACGGCCAGCGAAGACGAGCTGTTTGCGGGTGGCTATCTGCGAGGGCACATCTCCCTTGCGGTGGCGCGCGCCGAGCTGGAGGGCAAGACCCTGGTGCGGGACGTCAAGAGCTATGTGCTGCGCAGCCTGAACGAGGCCATCTTGCAGGGTGAGCTCTCCGAGCAGGACGAGGTGCTGGTGCAGGAGATGTGGAAGCGTCTGCAGGCCCAGGCGGAAGCTTGATCCCATTCGCAGTTCAAACACAAGTTTAAGTAATCTGCTTCCCTGAGTGTTATCAAAAGGTTAATAATGAGGCTCGCCTTTTGTTTCAGGGATTAAACCATGGCCTCCACCTCACGCATTGCCACCAGACTGCCGCTCGAGATGCTCTATCACTGGGAGCGGCAGTGTCCCGACCGAATCTACCTGCGTCAGACCATCCACCGCGAATACGTCGACTTCACCTGGGGTGAGGTTGCCGACGAGGCGCGGCGCATGGTGACGGCACTGCGCGCCCTGGGCCTGGTGCCCGGTGACAAGGTGGCCCTGCTCTCCAAGAACTGCGCCCAGTGGTTCATCGCCGATCTGGCGATGCAGATGGGGGGATACGTGAGCGTGCCCATCTACCCCACCGCCAACGTCGACACCATCGAATACGTGCTGCGCCACAGCGAAACCAGGGCGATCTTCGTCGGCAAGCTGGACGACTGGAAGAGCCAGGAGGCGGGGGTGCCCGGGGATCTGCTGCGTATCGCCCTGCCTTACGACACCATGCCGGCCGCCCACCAGTGGGACGATCTGCTGGCGCAATACGACCCCATCCCGGACAGCCCGGTGCAGGCGCCGGATGCCCTGCTGAGCCTGGTCTACACCTCCGGCAGCACCGGCAAGCCCAAGGGGGCCATGCTGAGCGTGGAGCGCTACGCCTGGTCCTGCGAGAAGCTGGTGGAGGCGGTCTCCCTCACCGCCGAGGATCGCGGCTTCTCCTACCTGCCCCTTGCCCACATCACCGAGCGGGTCTACATCTACGGCGGCAGCCTGTTCAGCGGTGCCACCATCGCCTTCCCCGAGTCCCTCGACACCTTCATCGAGGACGTCAAGCGCTGCCGTCCCACCGTCTTCATCTCGGTGCCGCGGCTCTGGGCCATGTTCCGCATCAAGATCCACGAGAAGCTGCCCCAGAAAAAGCTGGCGCTGCTGCTCAAGATCCCCCTCGTCTCCAGCCTCATCAAGAGCAAGCTGCAAAAGGGGCTGGGGCTGGATCAGGCGCGGGTGCTGGGCTGCGGCTCGGCGCCGGTGGCCCCGGCGCTGCTGGAGTGGTACCACAGCATCGGCCTCGAGATCACCGAGGCATGGGGCATGACCGAGAACCACGCCTACTCCACCCTCAACTACCCGTTCCGGGCGGACAAGATAGGCACCGTCGGCAAGGCCGGGCCCGGGGTGACCATCAAGATCTCCGACGAGGGGGAGATCCTCTGTCGCTGCGACGGCATGATGGTGGGCTACTACAAGGATCCCGAGCACAGTGCAGAGGCCATCGACGCCGACGGCTGGCTGCACACCGGTGACATGGGCAAGCTGGACAGGGAGGGTTACCTCACCATCACCGGTCGCATGAAGGACGTCTTCAAGACCGCCAAGGGCAAGTACGTGGCCCCGGTGCCCATCGAGGGGATGCTCGGGCAGGAGCCCATCATCGAGCAGCTCTGCGTCATCGGCTACGGCATGCCGCAGCCGGTCGCCCTGGTGCAGCTCGCCGAGAGCGCCATGAAGGGGGACAAGGCCGGGGTGGAGGCCCAGCTGGAGGCTGCCCTCAATCGGGTCAACGACAAGCTGGAATCCCACGCTCGCCTGCGGGGCATCCTGGTGGTCAAGAGCCCCTGGAACATCGAGAACGGGGTGCTGACCCCCACCATGAAGATCCGCCGCCACCTGCTGGAACAAAAATACGCGGACATCGGCGAGCGCTGGTCCGGCAGCCAGCGCATCCTGTGGGAGTCCTGACAGGGGCTGGTGCCGCCATATGGGCCACATCAATGACAGTCGGGGGAGCCAGTGGCTCCCCCGCTGTATTTCAGGGGGAAGCAGCCGACAGGGGGCGGGGCTGGGGCATTGACCCCTTCTCCGATGCTTCCCGCCGCCATACCGCCCCGCGTCGAGGGAACGGCAGGGAAAGGTATTTGCAAAATCCATGGAGAGGGGTGATCCCAGTGGCTGGGCGAATGCATCTTGGGGTCACACACGGGGGCCGCCAGGGGCGGGGGCGGGGCATTGACCCCTTCCCCGACGTTTCCCGCTGCCGCCATACCGCCCCGCGTCGGGGGAACAGGCAGGGAAAGGTATTTGCAAAATCCATGGAGAGGCGGGATCCCAGTGGCTTGGCAAATGCATCTTGGGGTCACACACGGGGGCCGCCAGGGGCGGGGACGGGGTATTGGCCCCTTAACCTGGGCTTCCCGCCACCGCCATACCGCCCCGCGTCGGGGGAACGGCAGGGAAAGGTATTTGCAAAATCCATGGAAAGGCGGGATCCCAGTGGCTTGGCAAATGCATCTTGGGGTCACACACGGGGGTCGCAAGGGGCGGGGTGGGGTCTTGGCCCCTTAACCTGGGCTTCTCGCCACCGCAGAGGAGGTCTGCCAATAAGGTCATCGGAGGGAGACCGCCCTCACATGGGGCAGGGGGGCATCTGATGCACGGCGCCAGAGGCGCAGAGAAAGGGGCAAGGATGAGAGCCGCAGAGAGCAAGAAGGGGAGCCGCAGCTCCCCTTCCCGTTGGCGGATGCCGGGGTCAGACGGCTTTGTACTCAAGCTCGACTGAACCCAGCGCCTTCAGGGTGGACTGGGCCGAATCCCGCTGGCTGATCTGGCCATCCTTGCTCTCCAGCAGAACGGCGCGGCGCACGGTGGCGAGATCCTCGCCACCCAGCACCGCGTGGGCGCAGGCCATCTGCATCGGCGGCAGGCTCGGGTTGAAGGCGGCGTTCTCGGCATAGCGGCCGCAGAAGATGCGCCCGTCCTCGAACTGCAGCGCCACCGCGGCATAGCCCTGGCTGTAGGGGGCATAGCTCTGGCGGGCGGCGGCGAGCGCAGCCTGCCACAGGGGGTCGTCGCTCTCGAGCACCAGCTCGTCGTGAGCCTGGGGGCTCATCAGGGCATCGGTGATCTCGAGATCGGCGGGGCCGAAGGAGTGGGGCAGGAAGGATTGCAGCTCGCTGAGATCGTCCGGTAGGGAGACCTTCAGGGTCTTGGCGGTGCTCAGCTCGTTCATGAACTGGCGGCAGTGGCCGCAGGGGGTGTAGTTCACGGTGATCTCGGAGATCCCGGTCTCGCCACCCAGCCAGGCGTTGGAGATGGCGGACTGCTCGGCGTGGACCGAGTGGAACAGCCCCTGGCCCGCGAACTCCATGTTGGCGCCAAAGTACCAGGTGCCGCTCAGGCCGCAGGCGATGGCGCCGACGAAGAACCTGGAGATGGGGGCCACCGAGCAGGCGGCCGCCAGCGGCAGCAAGGCCAGACGCAGGGCCCTGTCATCCAGCCCGGTGGCGGCTTTCAGGGTCGCGACCTGGTCCGGGGTGAAACGGGCCTGGAAATCGTCCCCCAGCATGGGCAGCAGGGCGACCTGGAGCGGGGCGGAAAGGGTCTCGAATGGCTTGGCAAAGCGGGGATGCATACTGTGTCCTCAAAGGCCAATTGGGGGGCCATTGTAGGGAGCAAGCGCGGCGAATTGTGTGAGCGCGCTCACGCCTTGATGGGCAAAGGGGCGGGGATGGTAAAGGAAACGTTTGTCTTTCGCAATCTGTGCGCCAGCTCCCGGCATCAGGGAGGCGAGGGTATCGGATGGAAACGGTGAAAGGGCACAGAGGCCATGGCCGCAGGGGCGGCCACGGCAGCGGGGATCAGGCCAGCCAGTGGTAGAGGGCGAACAGCAGGGGGGCGATGGCCGCGGTCAGCACACCGCACACCACCATGGCCAGCGACGAGAAGGCGCCCTGGGTCACCCCCTGCTCGGCGGAGGCGGCGGTGCCGATGGCGTGGGCGCAGGCTCCCATGGCGAGCCCCTGGGCCTCGGGGTCGGTGACCCGCATCAGCTTGAGCAGGGGATAGCCCACCAGGGCCCCCAGGATCCCCACCACCACCACCACGGCGGCGGCGATGGCGGGAATGCCGCCGAGGGACTGGCTGACGCTCATGGCGAGCGGCGTGGTGATGGACTTGGTGGCGATGGAGGCGAGCAGCGCCGGATCCGCCCCCATCAGGTGGCCGACCCCCAGGGTGGTGCAGACCGAGATGAGCACCGCGGTGAGGGTGCAGGCCAGGATGGGTGTGAGCTTGTCGCGGATCTGGCGCGCCTGCTGGTAAAGCGGCAGGGCCAGGGCCACCACGGCGGGTTCCAGCAGGGCGGTTAGGGGCGAAGCCCCCTGCTGGTACTGATCCAGAGGCAGATCGAGCCAGAGCAGCAGGCCGATGATGACGGCGGTGGGGATCAGCACCGGATTGATGACGGGCCAGGGCAGGCGGCGGTAGAGGGCCCGGGTCATGAAATAGAGGGCCAGGGTGAGGGGCAGGGCGAACCAGAGGATCATGGCTTGTTCATCCTTTGATAGAGGTGGCCGACCGCGCCCAGGATGAGCACGATGCCGAGCACGACGCAGAGCATGATGAGACCGAAGGATTGGCGCAGGGGCTCGAGCCAGGCCACCAGACCCACCGCCACCGGCACGAACAGCACCCCCATGTGGCGCAGCAGCAGGCCGCCCCCCAGCTCGACCCAGGAGAAGCGGACGATCTGCAAGGAGAGCAGCACGAACAGCAGCAGCATGCCGATGATGCTGCCGGGGAAGGCGAAGGGCAGGATGGCCGCCACGGCCTTGCCTGCCAGCAGACAGGCGATGATGACCAGAAAATCACGAAGGTAGCGCAGGGTGCGTTGCAGCAGCACGGGGGCCTCATCTTGGCAAGTGTGAGCAAGGTCGCAGTTTAACAGGCACGGGGGGGAGGGAACAGGGTCAACTGACCCGCAGGGGATACAATGGCCCGGCTTCAACCCCATTCACAAGAAGGAGTTCCCATGTCGACCCCCTCTCTCCTGGCCCGGTTGCGCCAACTGCCCGCCGATCCCGCCCTCCCTGACACCCTGCTGCAAACCCGCCAGTGGGAGGGGCCGCTTTGCCGGGTGAGGCTCGACAACACCGGGAAGCAGTCCGAGGCCGTCCACCACTGGCGGCTGTTTGAGGGGGATCTCGGACTTGCGCCCGACGCGGCCATCTACGGGGAGGGATTCCAGATGCTGGCCCAGACCGGGGGACGCTGGAACGCCCCCGAGCACCTGGGCCGCTGCCCCGATGCGTCTGTCTATCGCATCACCGCCGACCATGGCTACCACACGGTGCACAACCTGCTGCTGGTGGCGCAGGAGGGGGGTTGGCTGCTGCTGGCCTTTGCGAGCTGCCAGCGCTTTGGCGGGGAGTTTCGCCTCCATCCCGACGGGCGCCTCGAGATCGTGATGAACACCGAAGGGCGCACCCTGGCGCCGGGTGCGTACTGGCAGAGCGAGGCGCTGATCTGCCAGGAGGGGCCGGACAGGGAGGCCCTGCTCGCGACGCTGGCGCAGCATATCGCCGCCGAGCACGGCTCCCTGGTGGGGGAGGTGCCCACGCGCCCGAGCGGCTGGTGCTCCTGGTATCACTACTACGCGAACGTGAGCGCGGCGGACATTCGCGAGAACCTGGCGGTGCGGGCCGAGCGTTTCCCGGCCCTGCGCTACGTGCAGATAGACGATGGCTATCAGGCCAGGATGGGGGACTGGCTCACCCCTTCCGCCAAGTTCGAGGAGGGAGTGGCGGCCCTGGCAGGGGAGATCCGCGCCGCCGGTTGCGAGCCTGCGCTCTGGGTCGCCCCCTTTATCGCCGAGCCCGGCTCCCGAGTGTTCCAGCAGCACCCTGACTGGTTCGTGAAAGGGGAGGATGGCCTGCCGCTCCCCTCGGAGCGGGTCACCTACGGGGGCTGGCGCTGCACCCCCTGGTACGTGCTGGATGGCACCCACCCCGAGGTGCAGACGCACCTGGAGCAGGTATTTCGCACCCTGCGTACCCAGTGGGGCATTCACTACTTCAAGCTCGATGCCAACTTCTGGGGGGCCATCCACGGTGGTCGCTTCCACGACCCCGCCGCCACTAGGGTGGAGGCCTATCGGCGCGGCATGGCCGCCATCCTGCGCGGCGCCGGGGAGGGGGCCTTCCTGCTCGGCTGCAATGCGCCGCTGTGGCCGAGCCTCGGCCTGGTGCACGGCATGCGGGTGAGCGATGACGTGGAGCGCCAGGGCCCCCGTTTTCGCCAGATAGCGCGAGAAGCCTTCTGCCGCGCCTGGCAGCACGAGCGGCTCTGGGTGCTGGACCCCGACTGCGTCTGCCTGCGGGATATTCCGGGCCAGTACGGGAGCCGCACCGAGTACGACTTCCACCTGGCCGCTCTGGTGGCGAGCGGTGGCATGGTGCTGGCGGGGGACAGATTGCAGGATCTGGACGAGGCGCAAGGGGCGCGCCTTGGCAAGCTGCTCGCCCTGTGCGCCGCGCGCACCCCGGCGGCCCGCTTCGAGGGGATGGCATTCGAGCGCGGGCGGGTGGCGTTGCCCGGGGGCGGCGAGCTGCTCTGCCTGTTCAACTGGGGGGAGCACGCCTGCGAGATCCCGTTGACGCCGGGGGGCACGGACTTCTGGGACGAGACGCCCCTGGGGAGCACCCTGGTGCTGCAAGGGGGGCAGGGGGCGGTGATCCGCTACCCCTGATGGCGTTGCACTGCAAAAAGGCTCCCTCGGGAGCCTTTTTTATGTGGCGAAATGGTCTCTAGAAGTGCCACTCCATCCCGATGGCGTAATTGGCGGAGCCATAGCCCGGGATCTCGTTGCTGGAGGCGAGCGCCTTGACGGTAAGGCGGGTTGTCAGGGGGATGCCGAGCCCCATGCCGATGGCGATCTCGTCGCTCTGATCCCCCATCATGTCCACCCGCAGGGTGCGATAGAGGGAGAGATCCTGGCTCATCTGGGCATAGATCTGGGACGACTTGTTGTAGAGCTGGCCGAACACCTCCATCTGGAAGCCGTTTTGCGGCGTGATGGCCAGGGGAATGCCGGCGAAGCGGTAGAGATCCGAGTGGTTGAAATAGCTGTTGGTGATTTGCGGGGTGAAGTCGGTCTGCTGGTAGAGGGTGCTGAAGTTGTGCTCGATGAGCCGGTAGGTCTGCTCCGGCAGGCGCAAGAGGTAGTCTGGCACCTCGAACCGGGCGCCAGCGAGGGCGGCCTGGGGCAGCAGGGCACAGGCGACGAGTGTCAAAGCAGGCAGAGCTGAACGCATAAAACGAGAGTTCCCCAACAGTCGAAAGCACGGCATCCATGCCGTCAGCGCATCTAAATATTCACACTATCAGGAGCTTGGGCTCCCTGCCCATTATGTCGCGAGCTGGGGAAACGCATCGGTTTTTAACTGTGAAACGGCTCACATCTCACAGATTTTCAAGGTAGTGATAGAGACTCTTTAGAATCGCAAAGTTCCGTTCGTTCCCCTGGTTCTGTTCCGCCAGGGCTTCCAGGCGCGGCACATAATCCGGCAGGCGGCGGCTGAAGTAGTCGCTGCAGTGCAGGCGCCAGCGCTTCTGCTCCGCTTCGCTCAAGGTGTGGGGCCAGTTGCGGGCGCGGTAACGGAACAGCATCTCGGGCAGACGGGGATCCGTGAAGGCAAACTCCCGCTCCCCCAGCAGATCCGCCGGGGTGGCGCGCACCAGATCCATGGTGGACTTGTCGCCGTGGCCGAAGAAGCCGGCGTAGAGCTGGGTGTCGGGGTCGCCGTCGGTGCTGCCGGCAAACTCCTGGTTGAACACCTCCACCAGTTTTTCCCGCACCTCGGGGTGGGCCCGCAGTAGATCCAGGCTCTTGCGGCACTGAGCCCGATTGATGCCCAGCTCGTCCGCCCGCTCCGGCGTCAGGGTGGCGGCCGGGGCCAGCACCGGGCACTTGTTGATGTGCACCAGTTTGACCGGAATGCCGGCCAGATCTCCCAGCTCCTCTTTTTTGGTGTAGAGGCGCTCGCGGATCTCCTCGCAGGAGAGCTCGATGAGCGGAGTCGGGTCACGGGTCAGATCCACCATGATCACCGCGTTCTGGTTGGTGGGGTGCCAGGCGAGCGGCGACACCCAGCTCGCACACCCCTGCCAGGGGGAGAACATGCCGGAGACGTGCACCAGGGGTTTCATGGTCACCACGTCGATGAGGGCCTTCACCTTGTTCTTGTTGCGAAGATCAAAGAGGTACTCGAAGAGCTTGGGCTGGGCATTTTTCACCAGCCTGGCCATCTCGATGGTGGCCAGCACATCCGAGAGCGCATCGTGGGCGTTGGCGTGGGCCACGCCGTTGGCCACCGTCAGCTTCTCCAGCCTGAAGCTCGGCTTGCCCTCGTCGTCCAGGGCCCACTCTATCCCCTGCGGGCGCAGGGCGTAGCAGGCCCGCAGCATGTCGAGGATGTCCCAGCGGGAGTTGCCGTTCTGCCAGGCGTAGGCATAAGGGTCATAGAAGTTGCGATAGAGGGTGTAGCGGGTCACCTCGTCATCGAAGCGGATGCTGTTGTAGCCGAGCACGCAGGTGCCCGGGGTGGCGAACTCTGCGTGGATCTGGCGGATGAAGTCCGCCTCGCACAGGCCGTCCTTCATCGCCTTTTGCGGCGTGATGCCGGTGATGAGGCAGGCTTCCGGCTCCGGCAGGTAATCCGCCGGCGGCTTGCAGTAAATCACCAGCGGCTCGCCGATGACGTTGAAATCCGCGTCGGTGCGAATGCCCGCAAACTGCGACGGCCTGTCTTTGGCCGGACTGATGCCGAAGGTCTCGTAGTCGTGGAAATAGAACGTGGGCCCGCTGGCCGGGTGCGCTGATGTGCTCATGTTGCTCGAAAGGAGTATCCGATGACGGCGGCGCCTGGCGCCTGGGTGGGGGTGCCATGCACCGCAATTGCCTGCATGGTAAACCATCGCGCAGGCAGAGCGAAGTCCGGGGCGTTCGCCTGGCGCTTTAATGGGCAGTGGGCGTTGTCCTTGAGCCTGGTCATCCCATCGGTCCGGCTCAGGGCTGGGGAAAGTGAGGAGCCAGGGTATTGAGGTCCAGCAGGGTGAAGTAGCCGCCCTCCTCGGGATACCAGCCGCCGGTGTCGATGTAGTGGACGTTGCCAAGGCGCACCGGCACCCTCACCGGGGTGTGGCCCACCACCAGGGCGGCGAGATCCGCGACCCCGCTCTCGTCCAGCCGTTCGATACGGCGCCTTGACCAGAGGCAGACGTTCTTGATGGCCCGAAGCCGTCCGCCGCTCACCCCGGCATCGAGTTGGTCCAGCAGCCCCTGCCAGGAGGAGAAGGGGCAATCGGCGTGAAGCAGCCCGACCGGACCGGCCGGGGTGGCCACCTCGATGGCCAGGGGCAGGCTGCGGTAGTAGACGGCGAACGCCGCCTGCTCGGCAGGGGTCAGCTGCTGAAACCAGCCGCCGCCGTTTCGGACCCAGTTCTCCCGATCGCAACTCTTGTAACGGCAGACGTAGTCGTCGTGATTGCCGCAGACCGGGTGAAACCATGGCCTGGCCAACCAGTGGATCACCTCGCTGCACTCGGGCCCGCGATCCGTCAGATCCCCCACGGAGAAGAGACGGTCCCGGGCGGGATCAAAATCCAGGGTGTCGAGGGCCTGCTGCAACAGAGCGAAGTGGCCGTGGATATCGCCGACGGCCAGATCGCGCCCCAGGGTGTTTTGGGGGAAGCGTCTTATCAGGGGGGAGGGTGTCATGGCGTCTCCTGCCTCTATCCCGGACGGGGATGTTTTGTCTGCCTGTACATAAGGTTACAGAAGAAAAGTGGCGAGCGGGCAGGGCCTGGTAAATCATAGGATTGCCCCCGTGAACGTGCGGCGTCACGCGCCGCCTGTGGGGGAGTCACTCCGGGAGGGCGCCTTGTCCGCCCGTTTTCGGAGCCTCTCTTTCTCCACGCTTTTTGACAGGAATCTTGAATGCGGCGTCAGCTGTTGATCTGGATAGGCCCCCTGTGCAGCCTGCTGCTGCTGGGGACGGCCTTGACCGTCCTCTATCATTTGACCCACCTGTGGCACTGGCACGACATCCGCCAGGCCATCTGGTCACAACCCTTGCCGCAGTTGGGGGGCGCCCTGCTGCTCACCCTGCTCAGCTATGGCTGCCTCTGCTGCTACGATCTGCTGGCCCTGAAGGTGCTGGACAAGCGATTGCCCTGGCAGCAGGTGGGGATGACCTCCTTCATCGCCTACACCTTCTCCAACACCCTGGGCTTTGCGCTGCTCACCGGCTCCTCGGTACGCTACCGGCTCTACTCCTCCCTGGGGCTTGGCACCGGGGAGGTGGCCAGGGTGATCCTCTTTTGCTCCATCACCTTCTTCCTCGGTCTGCTGGGCTGGGGAGGTAGTGCCCTGCTGCTGGGGCAGGGGGCGGCCCTGCTGGTGGACTGGCCCCGCTGGGCGACCGGGTTGTTGCAACTGGCGGGGGGCCTGGCCCTGCTGACGGTGCTGGCGTATCTGGTGTGGCCGGGGACAGCCCTGGTCTGGCGCGGGCACCCGCTGTTCCTGCCGCGCATCAGATACCGCCTGCTGCAGCTGCTCATCGCCCTGCTCGACTGGATGGCCGCCGCCGCCGTGCTCTATGTGCTGCTGTCATCGGGCAGCGTGCCCTATCCGGTGCTGCTCAGTGCCTTCGTGCTCTCCAGCCTGCTCGGGGTGCTGGCCCATGTGCCGGGGGGCATCGGGGTCTTCGAGGCGAGCATGAGCCTGCTGCTCACCCACTATCTGCCGGTGGACAAGCTGCTCGCCTCCCTGCTTATCTACCGCTGCGCCTACTACTTCCTGCCCTTCCTCTGTGCCCTGCTGCTGTTCGCAGGTCAGGAGCTGCTGCAACAGCGGGCCCGCCTGCACCCGTTGCAGGGGGTGATGATGGCGACCCGGGAGTTTGTGCCCGCCCTGGTGAGCATGGGGACCTTCGCGGCGGGCACCCTGCTGCTCTGCTCCGGGATGATCCCGACCATGAAGGGGCGCATCGAAGCCTTCCTGCAGGTGTTGCCCCTGCACCTGCTGGAGCTCTCCCATGTGCTCGGCAGCGTCAGCGGCGTGTTGCTGCTGTTGCTGGCCCACAGCCTCTACCGCCGTCATGACGGGGCATTCAGGATCACCCAGTGGCTGCTGGGGCTTGGCATGCTGTTCTCCCTGTTCAAAGGGTTTGACTGGGAGTCGGCCCTGCTGCTCGGGGGCTTCTTGCTCATCATCACCCCCTGCCGCCCCCTCTTTTATCGCAAGGGTTCCCTGCTTCACGCCCGGTTTACCCCTTCCTGGCTGATGTCGGTGGGGGCCGTGCTGCTGGGGGCCTTGTGGTTGCTGCTCTTCTCCTACCGCCATGTGGAGTACGACCCCTCCCTCTGGCTGCACGTCTCGGCCCACGGGCCCGGGGCCGCCTCCCGTGCCCTGCGCGCCATGGGGAGCGTCATCGGCGTGCTGGCGGTGGTCGGGGTGGCCCATCTGCTGGCGCCCTTGCGCCTCGCCGCCTGCAAGCCGGATGCCGAGGCGCTCTCCCGTGCCCATGGGCTGGTGATGCGGGCAGGGGGAGGCCACGGCTACCTGGCCCAGCTCGGGGACAAGTCCCTGCTGTTCCACCCAAGCGGCGAGGCCTTCCTCATGTACGGGGTCGAGGGCAGCAGCTGGATAGTGATGGGGGATCCCGTCGGCCAGCCCTCCCTGGTGGAGGAGCTGCTCTGGCAGTTTCGCGAGCGCTGTGACGAGCACGACGTCAGCCCGGTCTTCTACCAGGTGTCGGCCCGATATCTGCCTGTCTATCTGGATCTCGGGCTCATCCCCTTCAAACTGGGGGAGGAGGCCATCGTGGATCTGCCGAGCTTCGATCTCGCCGGCAGTCGCCTGCGCAACCTGCGCCAGAGCTACGCCAAGGGCAAGCGGGAAGGGCTGCGCTTCGAGGTGGTGGTCCCCGGTGAGATTGCCCCCCTGCTGCCCGAGTTGAAGGGGATCTCCGACAGCTGGCTGCACAGCAAGCAGGGCAGGGAGAAGGGCTTCTCCGTGGGCAGTTTCGATCCTGCCTACCTCATCCTCAACCCGATGGCGCTGGTGCGGCGGGAGGGGCAGATCGTCGGGTTTGCCAACCTCTGGACCAGCGACAACAAGGAGAGCCTCTCCATCGATCTGATGCGCTACAGCCTGGACACGGGGGCGGCGCCTGTCATGGATTTCCTGTTTGTCGAGCTCCTGCTGTGGGGCAAGCAGGAGGGGTATGCCAGCTTCAACCTGGGGATGGCCCCCATGTCGGGCTTCAACGACAACCCCCTCGGCGGTTACTGGGCCCGCCTTGGCAACACCCTGTTCACCCGGGGCAGCCGTTTCTACAACTTCCAGGGATTGCGGCGTTACAAGGAGAAGTTCGGCCCAAGGTGGGAGCCCCGCTACCTGCTCTGTACCGGTCATCTGGTGCTGCCCCGCACCCTGACCCATCTCGTCTCCCTCATCAGTCGCGGCCCCTTCGGGCTCATGAAGAAATAGGAGTTGGCCCATGAGAGCCATGTTGTTGCTGTTGATTTGCTGTTTCGTCTCCTCGCTCACCCTCCCGGCGGTGGCCGCCCAGCCGGGCCGGGTCGGTGCGGATCTGGGGCTGGTGGAGTTGCCCGTGGCGCAAGCCTCGTCCGCCCCCATGGTGGTCTTCATGAGCGGGGATGGCGGCTGGGCGGCGCTGGACAAGGGGCTCAGCGCCCAGTTGCAGGCCCACGGCATGCCGGTGGTGGGCTGGAGCTCGCTCTCCTATTACTGGAAGAAGAAGATGCCGAAGCAGGCGACGGCGGATCTGGTGCGCATCCTCACCGAGTACCAGTCCCGTTGGGGGCGCCAGCGCTGGTTGCTGGTGGGTTTCTCCTTTGGTGCCGAGATAGTGCCCTTCGTCATCAATCGTCTGCCGCCAGCCTATCGCGACAGCCTGGCGGGCGCCGTGATGCTCTCCCCCTCGACGGCGTCGGATTTCGAGATCCACGTCAGCGACATGGTGGTGCACGACAAGGGGGGCCGCTATCCCACCCTGCCGGAGGTGACACGCATCCAGAGTCTGCCGCTGCTCTGCGTGCAGGGAGCGGAGGATGACTCCCCGGTCAAACTCTGTCCGCGCTTGCAGCAGCCGAACGTGACGACGGTGACCCTGCCGGGCTCCCACCACTTCGACGACAACTACCAGACCCTGTACCAGCAGATTGCCGGGCACCTGGGCCTGGCCCAATAACGGCGAGAGGCCGGGAAAACGACACAGGGCGGCCAATGGCCGCCCTGTTGCCATGGCCCCTTGCAACTGTCCAGGGGGCCGGCATGCCGGGATCAGAGCAGATCTTCGAGCTGGTACTTCTTGAGCAGGGTGTTGAAGGTGCCGTCGGCCTTGACGCTCTCGATGGCGGCATCGAAGCGGGCCTTGAGCTTGTCATCGTGCTTGCGAAGGGCCACCGCCACCCCTTCTCCCAGGATCTTGTCCTGGGTGCCGTTGAACTGGGGACCGACGAAGGCGAACTGCTTGCCCATCTCCTTGTCGAGGAAGCCCACCTTCAACTGCACCATGTTGCCGAAGGTGTAGTCGGCGCGGCCGGACTGCAGATCCAGCATGGGGGACTGGGCGTTGACGTAGCGCTTGATCTTGGCCACCTCACCGTAGCGGGCGGTGATGAAGTTGTCCTGGGGGGTGCCCTCCTGCACCGCGATCACCTTGCCCTTGAAGTGGGCCGGATCGTCTGCAAAGTCGGCCGCCTTGTCGCTGCGCCCCACGAAGCGGTTCTGCATCATGTAGTAGACCTGGCTGAAGTCCACTTTCTGGCGCCGCTCGTCGGTGATGTTCATGGAGGACATGATGGCGTCGTACTTGCGCACCTGCAGGCCGGGAAGCAGGGCATCCCAGGGCTGGTTTATCACCTCGCACTCGGTCTTCATGGCCGCGCACAAGGCATAGGCGAGATCGACCTCGAAGCCGCCGAGCTGGCCGTTGCTGTCGACCATCTCGAAGGGGGGATAGGTGGCATCGGTGGCGATCACCAGGGGTTTGGCGGCGGCCTGGCCGGCGGTGGCCAGGGCCATCAGCATCATCAGTGTGTTGAGTTTCATGGTCAGTCCCTTGAAGTGTGGTGTCATTCCTAGCGTGCTAAAGGGTGCCAGCCTCAAGGGCCGACGGCTATCTTGCGATGGGTGAGGGCCGGCAACTGGCTGCGCACCGTGCGCTGTGCTGCCAGATCCAGGGTGGCGATGGCCATGCCCTGACCCTCCTCTACCTGGGCCAGTATCCGGCCCCAGGGATCGATGATCATGCTGTGGCCGAAGGTGCGCCGCCCACCGGGGTGGTGCCCCCCCTGGGCACTGGCAAACACGAAGGCCAGGTTTTCCACCGCCCGGGCCCGCAGCAGCAGCGCCCAGTGCGCGAGCCCGGTGGTGTGGGTGAAGGCCGCGGGCAGGGCGATGAAATCGGGGGTGGGCCCCAGGCGAAACAGCTCCGGGAAGCGCAGGTCGTAGCAGATCCCGAGGCGCAGTACGCCCCAGGGCAGGGGATGGCTCACCACCTCCCGGCCCGGGGTCATGGTCGCGGCCTCGTCATACTGCTCCTGCCCGGTGCAAAAGCCAAACAGGTGCAGCTTGTCGTAGCGGCTTGCGAGCTGCCCTTGCGGGTCGATGAGCAGGCTGCTGTTGTGCATCTTGCCGGGCTCGTGGCTGGCAAGCGGCAATGTGCCGGCCAGGATCCAGACGCCGAGCTCCCGGGCCAGCCCCTGTACCCAGGCCAGCAGGGGGTGATCGCCAGCGGGGGCGGCCAGGGCCACCCGCGCCCGCTCATCGACCGGCATCAGGTAGAAGTATTCGGGCAGCAGGGCCAGTTCTGCCCCCTCGGCCGCGGCCTGACGCAGCAACGCTTCGGCCTGGGCCAGGTTGTGGTCAAGGTCATCCCCGGAGACCATCTGGAGGACGGCAACACGCAGTGAATCCATGGTGCCCCCTAGACGCCGCACAGGCGCTCGGCGCCCGCCAGCAGGGTGTCGTCATCCTTGGAGAAGGAGAGGCGGATGACCCGCTGATCCGTGCCGTCGTGATAGAAGGCGGAGACCGGAATGGTGGCGACCCCGTGATCGCGGATGAGCCGCTGCACGAACAGGCTGTCCGGCTCGTCGCTTACCCGCTCGTAGCTCGCCAGCATGAAGAAGCTGCCTGCCGAGGGGAGCAGGGTCAGGCGCGAACCGGCCAGGGCCGTGGCGAGCAGGTCGCGCTTGCGCTGGTAGAAGGCTGCCAGCCCCTGATAGTGGGCCGGTTGCTGCAACAGGTGGGCGAAGCCGTACTGCATGGGGGTGTCGGCGGCGAACATGGCGAACTGGTGCACCTTGCGGATCTCCTCCATCAGGGGACGGGGAGCCACGCAGTAGCCCACCCGCCAGCCGGTGACGTGGAAGGTCTTGCCGAAGGAGAAGACGGCGACGGAGCGCTCCACCAGCTCCGGATAGCGGATGACGCTCTGGTGCAGGGCGCCGTCGAACACCACGTGCTCGTACACCTCGTCCGAGAGGATCAGGATGTCGGTGCCGCGCACCAGGCGGGCGAGGCGCTCCTGATCCCCTGCCTGCCAGACGGTGCCGGTGGGGTTGTGGGGGGTGTTGAGCACTATCATGCGGGTGCGGGGGGTGATGCGGGCGGCCACCTCGTCCCAGGGAATGGCGAAATCCGGCGCCTTGAGGGCGATCACCACAGGGGTGGCTCCCTGCAACTGGATCATGGGGCGGTAGCTGTCAAACGCCGGCTCGAACATGATCACCTCGTCGCCGGGGTGAACCAGGGCGGTGATGGCGCAGAACAGGGCTTCGCTGGCGCTGGCGGTGATGGTGATCTCCTCGCCCGCATCATAGTGATGGCCGTAGCTGGCTGCAATCTTGGCTACCAGTTGTTCGCGCAGGGCAGGCAGCCCCGTCATGGGGGCGTACTGGTTTTCACCGGCCAGCATGGCCTCGTGGGTCACCCGGATGAGTTCGGGATCGCAGGGGAAGCTCGGCGCCCCCTGGGAGAGGTTGATGCTGGGGTGGCGGGCGGCCAGATCCCCGATCACGGTGAAGATGGTGGTGCCCACCTGGGGCAGTTTGCTGGAAACCTGGGGGATGGACATGGCGCCGTCACCTGCGTGTGTGAAAGAGGTCCCTTTTTAGCCCCCCCAAGGCTTGCCGGACAACGGATTATTCGGCATGGTATGCATGAGTTTTTCTCAAGCATGGAGGCTTGTCATGTTGTCCACCCAGCCGCGTACTCAGTTGCCTCTCTATGGCCTGCAGGTCTTCGAGTGTTCTGCCCGCCACCTGAGTTTTACCCTGGCCGCCGACGAGCTGTGCGTGAGCCAGGGGGCGGTGAGCAAGCAGATCGCCCAGCTGGAGGCGCGCCTGGGCCACCTGCTGTTCGTGCGTGGCACCCGTTGTCTCACCTTGACCCCCGCCGCCGAGCGGCTGCTGCCTTTCGTTCGTGAAGGGCTGGCCCGCATGGGGGAGGGGCTCAGCGCCTTGCAGGCCCTGCCCCACGAGCAGGCGATCAGCATCAAGGTGCCCTCCTGCGCCAGCCGCTGGCTGCTGCGGCGGTTGCAGGTGTTCGAGGGGGAGGCGGTGGAGGTGCGTGGCAGCCACAGCCATGGCATCGACTTCTCCCGGGAGCCCTTCGATCTCGCCATCGTCTACCAGCCCTGCCTGGGGCGCTATCCCCACAGCCAGCCCCTGTTTCGGGAACGGCTGACCCCGGTCTGCGCCCCGGCGTTTGCTGCCAAGCATCGTCTGTTCGAGCGCGACCTGAACGAGCTGCCCCTGCTGCCCCTCATCCATGCCAGCGCCGATAGGCGGGACTGGCGCAACTGGTTTGCCGCCTTCCTCGACATCCCCTGGCAGCCCCAGGGGGGGCAGCTGTTCGATACCCTGGACTTGGCGATGAATGCCGCCTTGCAGGGGTTTGGCCTCTCTCTCGGGGATCCCACCATAGTGGCCGAGGAGCTGGAGAGCGGCGCCCTGGTCGCCCCCTTTGCTCCCGTGCTGGAGACGGATCACGAATACGCCCTGCTCGCCCGACCCGACAGCCGGCGCCACGGGGTACAGCGAGTCTGTCACTGGCTGCTGGAGGGGGAGGAGGGTCATCCCTGAGGGGACGCGAAATGAAACAGCCCCGCGGGCGGGGCTGTTGTCATTGTGATGGCCGCTGGCCGATTAAAGGGTCACTGGCAGATCTTGTAGTAGACCTCGTTCCAGCGCAGTTGCTCCTTGAGCGCGGGGATGCGGGTGTGCTCGTCGATGACCACAAACTCGATACCCATGATGTCGGCGAAGGTGCGCAGCTGCTCGATGTCCACCGCCTGGGTGAACACCGAGTGGTGGGCGGCGCCCGCCAGGATCCAGGCCTCGGCGCTGGTCTGCAGGTCCGGCAGGGGTTTCCACAGGGCGCTGGCCACCGGGAGTTTCGGCATGGCCTCTGGCAGGTCCACCACCTCCAGCTGATTGACCACCAGGCGGAAACGGTTGCCGAGATCGATGAGGCTGGCGTTGACCGCCTTGCCCGCCGGGGCCGCGAACAGCAGGCGGGCCGGATCGGCCTTCTTGCCTATGCCTAAGTGCTGGGCGTCCAGCACGGGTTTGCCTGCGGCGATGGAGGGGCAGACTTCCAACATGTGGGCTCCCAGCACCAGGTTGTTGCCCGCTTCCAGATGGTAGGTGTAGTCCTCCATGAAGGAGGCGCCCCCCGCAAGGCCATATCCCATCACTTTCAGGGTGCGCAAAAGGGCCGCGGTCTTCCAGTCCCCTTCAGCCCCAAAACCGAAGCCTTGTTCCATCAGGCGCTGGCAGGCGAGGCCCGGCAGCTGGTGCAGACCATAGAGATCTTCGAAGGTGGTGGTGAAAGCGCCAAAACCGCCGTCGGTGAGGAACTTCTTCATCCCCAGCTCCTGGCGCGCCGCCTCATACAGGGAGGCACGAAGCCCCCCGCCCGCCTGCACCGCCTCGGTCAGGGTGTAGGTCGCCTCATATTCGGCCAGCAGCGCCTCGATGTCGCTCTCGGGCACGGCATCGATCACCTTGACCAGATCGCCGACCGGGTGGTAGTTCACCTGATAGCCGAACTGGATCTGGGCCTCAATCTTGTCGCCCTCGGTGACCGCCACGTTGCGCATGTTGTCGCCAAAACGGGCGATCTTGAGGTGGCGGCTGTCGTGGATGGCGGCGGCGATGCGCATCCAGTTGCCAATCTTCTGTCTGGCCTCTTCATCCTGCCAGTGACCCACCACCACGGTGCGGGGCAGCCGCAGCCGGGCCCCCATGAAGCCGAACTCGCGTCCGCCGTGGGCGGTCTGGTTCAGGTTCATGAAGTCCATGTCGATCTCGCTCCAGGGGAGATCCCGGTTGAACTGGGTGTGAAATTGCAACAGGGGCTTTTGCAACTGGCTCAGCGCCGGGATCCACATCTTGGCGGGGGAGAAGGTGTGCATCCACACCATGAGCCCGGCGCAGCGCTGGTCGTGGTTGGCATCCCGGGCCACCGCGCTGATTTCATCCAGGGTGGTACCGGTGGGTTTGAGCACTATCTTGAGGGGCAGGTTCGTCCCCTCGTTGAGCTGGCTGGCGATGGTGTGGGCGTGATCGGCCACCTGCTTCAATGTGGTGGCGCCATACAGGTGCTGGCTGCCGACCAGGAACCACACTTCCAGCTGTTTCATCAATTCCATGAGTTTGTCCTCTTTTAGGCTTTTGTCTGGCCGTAATAGGCGTGTTTGCCATGCTTGCGCTGGTAGTGCTTCTCCAGCAGGTAATCGGGCAGGGGGCGGGCCCCCGGGTTGATCTGGCCGGTGAGCCAGGCCATGCGGGCCACCTCTTCCAGCACCACGGCGTTGTGCACTGCGTCCTCGGCGCTCTTGCCCCAGCTGAAGGGGCCGTGGTTGGCCACAAGCACCCCCGGCATGGTGAGGATGGGGGTCTGCTTGAGGGTCTCGACGATGAGATGACCGGTCAGCCCCTCGTAGTCCTCCTCCACTTCGCCCGGGGTGAGCAGGCGGGAGCAGGGGATCTCGCCGTGAAAGTAGTCGGCCTGGGTGGTGCCGAAAATGGGGATGGCGCGCCCCGCCTGGGCCCAGGCGGTGGCGTGGGTGGAGTGGGTGTGCACCACGCCGCCAAGCTCCGGATAGGCGCGATAGAGCACCAGGTGGGTGGCGGTGTCGGAGGAGGGGCGCAAGGCGCCCTCCACCTGTTTGCCCGCCAGATCCAGCACCACCATGTCCTCGACCCGCATCCGCTCATAGCTGACGCCGCTTGGCTTTATCACCACCAGATTGCGCTCTCGGTCGATGCCGCTCACGTTGCCCCAGGTGAAGGTCACCAGGCCATGGCGTGGCAGATCCAGATTGGCGGCGAGCACCTGATCCTTGAGGGTCTTGAGGTTCATGCCGGCACCCCCCGGTTGTAGAGCGGTTCGGCGGCGGCGCCCCAGGCGAGGTAGCGCTGGTAGAGGCGTTCATACTCGGTGACCCGCTCGGGGTGTGGCTGGTGGGTGCGCTCCACGGCGCTCGCCATGTGGTGCTGGGCCTTGGCCACATCGGCGTGGATCCCGGCCGCCACGGCGGCAAAGATGGCCGCCCCCAGGGCGCAGCACTGATCCGAGGCCACCACCTGGATGGGCCTGTTCATCACGTCGGCGCAGGTCTGCATCACGGTGGTGGACTTGCGGGCGATGCCGCCAAGGGCGATCACCTGCTCTACCGGCACCTGCTGACTGGTCATGCACTCCATGATGCTGCGGGCACCGAAGGCGGTGGAGGCCACCAGGGCGCCGAAGAGATCGGGGGCATCGGTGCCGAGGTTGATCCCCGTGAGGGTGCCCTGCAGGCGCTGGTTGGCATAGGGGGTGCGCCGGCCGTTGAACCAGTCGAGCACCACCGGCAGGTGCGCCAGGTCGCGCTGCTGATCCCAGGCGGCGGCGAGGCTGGGTAACAGGGCCTGCTTGTGGCGCTCGATGGCGGTGCGAAGCTCCGGATACTGGGCGGCGAGGCTGTCAAGGGGCCAGCCTAGCTGGCGCTGATACCAGGCATAGATGTCACCGAACGCGGACTGTCCCGCCTCCAGCCCCACCATGCCCGGCACCACGCTGCCATCCACCTGGCCGCAGATCCCGGCAATGGCCCGATCACCTATGGTGGCCTCATCTGCGATCAGGATGTCGCAGGTGGAGGTGCCTATCACCTTCACCAGCGCATTGTTGCCGGCCCCGGCTCCCACCGCCCCCATGTGGCAGTCAAAGGCGCCGCCGGCGATCACCACCTCGCAGGAGAGGTGCAGCCGCTCCACCCACTCCGGGGTCAGAGTGCCGACCGGGAGATCGGCGGTCCAGCTGTCGGTAAAGAGGGGGAAATCGAGATCCTCCGTCAGCAGGGGATCCAGGGCATTGAGGAAGTCGGCGGGCGGCAGGCCGCCCCAGCTCGGGTGCCAGAGGGACTTGTGGCCGGCGGCACAGCGCCCGCGCTTGAGGGTGGCCGGGGCCTGGGTGCCGCTCAGGACGGCGGGGACCCAGTCACACAGCTCGACCCAGTTGCAGGCGGCGGCGCGCACGGCGGCATCGGCGCGGGAGACGTGCAGGATCTTGGCCCAGAACCACTCGGAGGAGTAAATGCCGCCGATGTAGCGGCTGTAGTCGGGGAACTGGCCGCCGTGGCACAGGGCGGTGATGGCCTCCGCCTCCTCAATGGCGGTGTGATCATTCCACAGCACGAACATGGCGTTGGGGTTGTCGGCAAACTCCGGACGCAGGGCCAGCACGCGCCCCTCTCTGTCGATGGGGGCGGGGGTGGAGCCGGTGCTGTCCACCCCGATGCCGCGCACGGCGGTGCGCTGACTCGGCGTGAGCTGGCTCACCACCGCCACCACCGCCTGCTCCATGGACTCCAGATAGTCGAGGGGGTGGTGGCGGAACTGGTTGTTGACCGGTTGGCAGTAGTGGCCTGCCTGCCAGCGCGGGTAATAGACGACATGGGTCGCCAGCTCGGCGCCGTCCTGGCAGTGCACGGCGAGTGCCCTGACCGAGTCGCTGCCGAAATCGAGTCCGATGACGATGTGTTCAGACATAAGTGCTCCTGACCATCAATGAGGGGTGACTGGGGGGAACCATAGGAGATGGGCAGGAGGGGCGGTTAGCCATTGGCTGCTGGAAATATGGATTTTAACGCTGTCAGTGCGACAGGGTGACGGCTCTCTAAAATTCAATATGTGACGAAATTGCTAATTATATAGACGAAATGGCTGCAATCTCATGGCGTGATCCTGCTCTCCATTTTTAATTGTGAAAACGATTACAACTTGGTTCGCTCAATCAGCAACAACAATAACGTCCTGTTTAAGCATGTTTTTATATGGCTGCGACTTGATTGACTTAACGAGCAGCACTGCGTGGATACATGGATTGATAGAACCGTTGGAGACATTCGCATGAACAAAATCGTTAAAGGCATGATCGCGATGGGGTTCGCCCTTGGTATGGCAAATTCTGCTTTCTCGGCCGAAGCGCTGAAGCTGGGCTACCTGGTCAAGCAGCCCGAGGAGCCCTGGTTCCAGACCGAGTGGAACTTCGCCGACAAGGCGGGCAAGGAACTGGGCTTCGAGGTGATCAAGATAGCCGTCCCCGACGGGGAGAAGACCCTCAATGCCATCGACAGTCTGGCGGCGAATGGCGCCAAGGGCTTCGTCATCTGTACCCCTGATCCCAAACTCGGTGCCGCCATCATGGCCAAGGCCAACAGCATGGATCTGAAGGTCATCACGGTGGATGACCAGTTCGTCAACGCCAAGGGCCAGCCCATGGAGCAAGTGCCCCTGGTGATGATGGCCGCCACCAAGATTGGCGAGCGTCAGGGTCAGGAGCTCTACAAGGAGATGCAAAAGCGCCAGTGGGACGTAAAGGCGACCGGGGTGCTCGCCATCACCGCCGACGAGCTCGACACCGCCCGTCGCCGGGTCGAGGGCTCCCTAGGCGCGCTCAAGGCCGCCGGTTTCCCCGAGGGCCAGATCTTCCGCGCGCCCACCAAGAGCAACGACATTCCGGGGGCGCTGGATGCCGCCAACTCCATGCTGGTGCAACACCCCGAGGTCAAGAACTGGCTCATCGTCGGCATGAATGACAACACCGTGCTCGGCGGCGTGCGCGCCACCGAAGGGCAGGGCTTCAAGGCGGAGAACGTCATCGGCATCGGTATCAACGGGGTGGATGCGGTGAACGAGCTCTCCAAGTCCAGCGCCACCGGCTTCCTCGGCTCCCTGCTGCCCAGCCCGGACGTACACGGCTACAAGAGCATCCAGATGCTCCATGACTGGGTCGTCAACGGCGCCGAGCCTGCCAAGTTCACCGAGGTGACCGACGTGGTACTCATCACCCGCGACAACTTCAAGGCCGAGCTGCAAAAGAAAGGGCTGTGATCCCCATCCCTTGATACCCATGCCGGCATGGCGGAGTGCGCCGTGCCGGCTGGCTGGAGTCATCTCATGAATCAAGTTCCATATCTGGAGTTTTGCGGCATCAGCAAGGAGTTTCCCGGCGTCAAGGCGCTGCAGAACGTCTCCTTCGCCTGCCAGCAGGGCACGGTACACGCGCTGATGGGAGAGAACGGGGCCGGCAAGTCCACCCTGCTCAAGATCCTGAGCGGTTTTCAGGCGCCCACCCGCGGGGTGGTGAAGCTGGCGGGTCAGGAGAAAGTGTTCCAAAACACGGTCGATGCCCTTGAGAGCGGGATCGCCATCATCTATCAGGAGCTGCACCTGGTCCCTGAAATGAGCGTGGCGGAGAACATCTACCTGGGGCAGTTGCCGACCCGGCGCGGCGTCATTGATCGGGAGAAGCTCTATCAGGATGCAGCCAGGCAGTTGGCGCGCCTCGGGATGGACGTCTCCCCCGAGACGCCGCTCAAGTACCTGTCCCTGGGTCAGTGGCAGATGGTGGAGATCGCCAAGGCCCTGACCCGGGACGCCAGCGTCATCGCCTTCGACGAGCCGACCAGCAGCCTGTCGTCCCGCGAGATTGAGCAGCTGTTTCGGGTCATCCGCCAGTTGCGGGACGAGGGCAAGGTCATTCTCTACGTCTCCCACCGCATGGACGAGATCTTCGCCCTGTGCGATGCCATCACGGTGTTCAAGGATGGCCAGTTCGTGCGCACCTTCGCTTCCATGGCCGAGGTGGACCGGGATCTGCTGGTCAAGACCATGGTGGGGCGCGAGCTGACCGACATCTATGGCTACAGCCCAAGGCCGCTTGGCGAGGCGGGCTTCAAGGTGGAACACCTGATGGGGCCCGGCCTGAAGGCGCCGGTGTCGCTCGAGGTGAAACGCGGGGAGATCCTCGGCATCTTCGGGCTGGTGGGGGCCGGGCGCAGCGAGCTGATGAAGCTTATCTTCGGCGCCGAGACACCTCGAGGGGGCGAGATATCGGTGTTTGGCAAACAGGTGGTCATTCAGAGCCCCATCGACGCCATTCGCAGCGGCATCATGCTCTGCACCGAAGACAGGAAGGCGCTCGGCATCATCCCCATCCATCTTAAATGCGAAAGGGGACTCCCTCCGACGTAGGTGGGAGGGGAATTTCGCCGGGGCGTCAGCCCCGCTGGTTTTGAATGTATTGCTTGATCACCTCCAACGGTGCTCCGCCGCAAGAGCCCGCAAAGTAAGAGCGTGACCAGAGTACGGGTTTGCTGTAAGCACCTCTCAAGTCCAGAAATTCATTACGCAGTCGCCTTGATGTGACCGCCTTTAACGAGTTCACCAGTACCGATAGCTGCACCGTTGGCGCGTACTCTATCAGCATGTGAACATGATCAGCCTCTCCGTCACACTCTTTCAGTTCCGCACCAAAATCTCTGCAAACCTCTGCCGCACACTGACCGAAGGAAGCGTGATGCAGATCCCCCAATATCGGCTTTCGATACTTGGTGATAAACACCAAATGTACGTGCAAAGCGTAGGCCGCATGGCGTGATTTATTAATTTTAGTGAATTGCATTCTGTCACTCAATCGGGCTTAATAGATATGGCAATAATGCTACACACTGAGCGCTAAATGCAAATTCTGAAAGCCTACAAATTCCGACTCGAACCGACCGAACAACAAGCGCAACGCCTGCGCCAGTTGGGCGGTTGTGCTCGTTATGTCTGGAATCACGGGCTGGCAGAAACCAAACGCATTCTGGATGCTGGCGAAAAACTGCCTTCTGCCTTTGAGCTGAACAGGATGCTCACCAGTTGGAAGAAAGACCCAGAAATGGCCTTTCTGACCGAGGCATATACCGACAACCTCCAGCAGAAACTCAAAGACTTGCACGGCGCGTGGATGCGCTGCTTTGATAAAAAACTCGCCGCCAAGGCTCCCGTTTTCAAGAAGAAAAGCGACAACCGCGACTCAATCCGCTTCGTCAACTTTGACAAGTATTGCCGCCTTGAAAAAGGTCGCGTGAAGCTTCCTGCCGGGCTGGCGTGGGTCAAGTTTCGCCAGTCCCAGCCAGTTGAAGGAAAAATTAAAAACGCGACCGTCAGCCAAGCAGCCGGGCACTGGTATATCTCCTTTCAGGTCGAGCAGGAGACGCTTGA
>NZ_JAPDBQ010000002.1:0-92172 GCF_027705325.1 Aeromonas sp. QDB18 | reverse complement strand
CTCCTGCATGGAGACGCGATTAGATCACAGACGATCTGCCTGTTCAAATTTCATTAACAAAGTGCGATCCCGCCCTGGCTGCTGCTGGGCGTTGACCTCTGCCTGGGTCATCACAGCGGCAAGCTCGGTGGCGGCGGAGGCCACATTGCCGCTGATGCCGGTCAGGGTCTGGATGGTGTTGGCAAGCTGGCTCAGGGTCCGGTTGATATCCCTGGCGAGCTGGCCCAGCTCGTTGTTGCCTTCGGCATTGGCACGCACGTTGAAGCGGCCGAGGGCGACGGCGTGCATCACCTCCTGCAACTGGCCGATGGGCTGCACGATGCGCCCGGAGATCCACCAGCCACCCAGCAGGGCCGCGATCAGGGTGCCCCCCATCAGCAGCAGGGTGCGCAGCAGGGTCGCGCGGTCGTGGGCCTGCTCCTCGGCAATCTCAGTCTGGGTCAGCTGATTGATGTGGACGGACATGGCATCGATCTGCTTGATGAGCGCCTCCCCCAGATCGCGAAAGTGCAGGCGGGCCTGCTCATAGGCGGCGGGATCGCCACTGCCTTGGTACTTGGCGGTCAGCAGGGGCAGCATGCTGCTGCGGGTATGGCCGAGGTAGGCCTGCAGGGCGGCCGCGACCTGACGGTTGTCCTGCTCGGCACCGGTGACAACCAGTCTGGTCAGGATGGCGCCAATCTCCTGTTCGGCGGCGGAGAGCTGGGCCGGCAACTGGGCGAAGAGGGCCTCATCGTAGAGGCCTTAGATGGCGTTGGTGCGCAGCCGGTAGGTGGCGTGGATCAGGGCCGCAATGTCGTCCTTGTGGCGGGTGACGCTGGCGGTGGTTTCATTCATGTCCTGAATGGCACCGTCGATTTCCTGTTTGCTGATCACGGCCATCAGCAGCATCAACAGGCTGGCGAGCAGGAGAGGGATAAGCACTTGAAGACGAATGGACAGATTATTCAATGACATGAAAGATCCTAACCCGAAAGAGGAGTGAGGCGGTATCTTACACAGACGCGACAATCCTTGTCACAGGGTTTTTAATGCTGAATTCTTGCTGAATGAAAAGGTTTTTCTTGTGTTAAAAGAGAGTGATAGGCAAGATCGTCTGCTTGTTACCCTGGAGGTGTAGTGTGTCCGACTGGATTGATCCCGCCATCTTGGCGCTCTTTATTCCCACGTTCTTTTTTGTCTCAGTAACCCCCGGTATGTGCATGACCCTGGCGATGACCCTGGGCATGAGTCTGGGGGTGCGCCGTACCCTGCACATGATGTGGGGGGAGCTTGTCGGCGTCGGCCTGGTCTCCGTGCTGTCGGTGGTCGGGGTGGCGGCAGTCATGCTCAACTACCCGGCCCTGTTCTCAGCATTCAAATATGTAGGTGGCGCCTACCTGGTCTGGCTTGGCATCCAGATGTGGCAGGCCAAGGGCAAGATGGCCATCCCGGCGGATCTCTCGGCGGGCCAGCAGACCAGCTCCATGGGGCTGGCCGTGCAGGGGTTCGTGACCGCCATCGCCAACCCCAAGGGGTGGGCCTTCATGGTCTCCCTGCTGCCCCCCTTCATCAATGCGGCCAAGCCGATGGCACCCCAGATAGGGGCCCTGGTCGCGCTCATCCTGGTCATCGAGTTCTCCTGCCTGATGCTCTATGCCAGCGGTGGCCGCACCTTGCGCCATTTCCTCGCCAAGAGCGGCAATGTCACTCTGATGAACCGGATCGCGGGCTCTCTCATGCTGTTTGTCGGGGTCTGGCTGGCCTTCGGTTAAACACCCGCTCAATCAGCCGCCCTATGTGACGCCATGGGGCACCTGAAGAGAGATGATGCAAAAAGGCCACCTCCCTGCTCGGGAGGTGGCCTTTTACATAGGCCCGTTTTTCATGGACTCATGGGGTCAGTCGGTCAGGCAGTCCGGATCGAACACGTATTCCCCGGCCAGCCAGCGCATGATCTCGTTCACGCAGGCCTGATCCTGGAAAGGCAGGTAGCGGCTCTTGAGGTGGATGACCTGCTCGGGGGTGAGCTGGGTCAGACCGATGTCCTGGAAGAGCGGCAGGTCGGCCTGGATCATGGCGGAGATCTGCGGCCCGCAGGTGGCGTTGAGGGAAGCGTGCAGCGCCTTGTCAGGATCGTACTGCTTGCCGAGCTTGTAGCTCATGGGCAGGGTGGCGAGCGGCAGGGCCGAGAGGGCCGCCTGCTTCATGGGATTGACCGCATGGCCGCTCACGAGATCCGCCAGCTCTGCCGGACGGTTTTCGAAGGCGCGCAGGTGCAGGAAGCTGCTCGCCTTGCTGCCGTCATTGACCGGATAGTTGTCCCACAGGAAGGGTTTGCGATGGAGCCAGTCTGCGGCCTGTTTGAGGTGGGCAGCCGGATACTCGGTGGAGCAGACTTTGGGGCCGGTCCAGAAGACATCGATGCGCTTGTCGAGCCCCTGACCCAGATCCTGCAGATAGTGGGGGGGCATGGCACCGAACACCTTCTCCAGCACGGGATCCGTGCTGTAGTAGCTGGGGCAGAACAGCAGGCGGCCTGCATCGGTGTGGGCCGCGATGTCGTGGGCGATGGTGAGCTGCCAGTGGGCGAGATCAGGGGTGTCCCCCTTCATGTCGTCAAACAGGATCGCCAGGATATCGGGCTTGAGCGCCTCCTCGATGAGCCTCACCTTCTCCAGCAGGGCGGGTCGCTGGCGGGCATAGTCGTGATGGGCCCCCATGGGGCTCAGGCCCACCCCGAAGGCCAGACCGTTCTCCCGGCACTGGCGGGCGAGCTGGCACAGGGCTTCAAGCTGGTCGGCGGGCCAGGGTGTGGCCCAGTGCTTGCGCAGGTAGCCGTCTTCCTTGGGGGCGTAGAGGTAGAAGCCATAGCCGTGGCGGGGCAGCCACTGGGCGTAGCGGGCACGGGCTTCCCAGCTCCAGCCCTTGCCAAAGAAACCCTCGATGAGGCCCAGCTTGGGCGAGGGAGGATACAGACCGGACAACAGGGTTTGATAAGGCATGGTTCACTCCCTTCTCACACAAATGCGGGCTACGATGGCCGGCGCCTAGACGGGGTCTTCTTCCAGGAAGCGTACCCCTATCTTGCGGGGTTCACCCTCTTCCATTTCCGCCACCGTCCAGAGCAGTCCCTGCCAGGCGACATGGTCACCGACCACCAGATTATCGCCCAACTGATGGGCAATAAAATCGCCGAGGCTCTGATCCGCCACCTCGCTCACATCCAGCCCGTAGAGCGGGGCGAGATCCACCAGCCTGGCGTTGGCCTCCAGCAGGAAGTCACCGAAGAAGCGCGGGCCCAGATCCTGCTCCGGCGCCTGGCTGAAGAGCTGACCGAGGGCGGGCAGGTCGTGCTCGTGGCCGATGACGCACAGGATGTCATCGGATTGCAGGCAGGTACTGCCCGAGGGGTGGAGCAGCTCCTGGCCGCGGAACAGGGCGCAGATGCGGGTGCCTTGGGGCATGCGCAGCTCCCGCAAGGGCGAACCGATGCACCACTTCTCGGCGCTCAGGCGATAGACGAAGGTTTCCCACTGGCTGTCGAGATCGATTTCCAGCCCAGAGCGGTTGATGGGAGAGGGCGGTGCGGGCACCTCCACTCGCGCCAGCTTTGATGCCAGCGGCAGCGAGCTGCCCTGCAGGATCAGCGAAACCAGCACCACGAAGAAGGCGACATTGAAGTAGAGCTGGGCATTGGGCAGCCCCGCCATCATGGGGAAGACCGCCAGGATGATGGGCACGGCGCCGCGTAGCCCCACCCAGGAGATGAACCAGCGCTCGCGGGGCGCGAAGTTCTTGAACGGCAGCAGTCCAATCCAGACCGACACCGGACGGGCAAACAGGATCATCCACATGGCCAGTGCCAGTGCCGGCAGGGCGATGGGCAGCAGCTTGTGGGGCGAGGCGAGCAGCCCCAGCACCAGGAACATGCCGATCTGGCTGAGCCAGGTCAGGCCGTCCAGCACGGAGAGGGTGGTGCTGCGGCTGCGCAGGGAGAGATTGCCAAGCAGCAGGCCGGTGAGGTAGATGGCGAGGATGCCGCTGCCCCCCACCGCCGTGGTGAGGGCGAAGATGAGCAGGCCGCCGCTCACGGTGAGCAGGGGATAGAGACCGGGGGCGAGCTTGGCACTGTTGATGAGCTTCCACAGCAGCCAGCCCCCCGCAAGGCCGATGCCAGCGCCCAGACCAAACTGCTTGACGAGTTGCAGCAGCAGGAAGCCGGCATCCAGCCCCTGCTGGGCGGTGGCCAGCACCTCGATCAGGGTGACGGTGAGAAAGACCGCCATGGGATCGTTGCTGCCCGATTCAATCTCCAGGGTGGCGCTGACCCGCTCGTTGAGGCTGCGCCCGCCGAGCAGGGAGAAGACCGCCGCCGCATCGGTGGAGCCGACGATGGCACCGATGAGCATCCCCTGCATCAGGTTGAGGTCGAACAGCCAGGCGGCGGCGAGGCCCGTGAGGCCTGTGGTGATGGCCACCCCGACCGTGGCCAGCGAGAGCGCGGGCCAGAGCGCGACCCGAAAGGAGGAGACCCGGGTGCGCATGCCGCCGTCCAGCAGAATGATGGCCAGTGCCAGGTTGCCCACCAGGTAGGCGACCGAGTAGTCGGCGAAGTGGATGCCGCCGGGACCATCCTCACCCGCCAGCATGCCGACGGCGAGGAAGATGACCAGGATGGGGATGCCGACTCTGGAGGAGAGTGCGCTCAACAGGACACTGGCACCCACCAACAGGGCACCGATGAAGAAGAAACTGTTGACGGTGGTGGCATCCAATGGCGAACTCCTTATGGCGGGCTGCAAAACAGGCACATTATATGCAGATTGACCCCCTTTGTGTGGCTTAATTGTGCATTGTTTTGCAGTTTTTTACGTTTGTTGCGCAGTTTTCAAGCAGGGCGAGGGTGGAGTGCCCGCGCGGGAAAGCGCAGGGAAAGGGGGCAATGGATGGGGCTTTCAGTGCAGGCAGAGGGGGGCGGCAGAGGGCGAAAAAAAAATGCCGTGGACGGGAAGGGGGCAGGAGCGCCGACGGGCTCCTGCGAGGGGGTCAGTCGTCCTCGTCGTCCTTGACCTCCCGGATCTTGTCCTTGTACTTGGGCAGCTGTTTCTCGAGCTGCTTCATGTCCTTAATGGCGTTGAGAAACAGGCCGAGCAGAAACAGCAGCGGCAAGCCTATCCATAACCACAAGCTCATCAGAATCTCCTTTCGTGGTGTGCCGGGGTGACATAGCGGGCCAGGATCTCGTCGAGATGAGCCAGGATGCACTCCTTGCCTTCAATATCCGCTCGTTCCAGACAAAGCGCCAGCGCCGCCGGATCCAGGGCCAGCCCGTCGGATTCGGGCGCGAAGCTCAGGTGCCAGGGCTCGTAGGCCACCCCCTGATCCGGTTGCTCCCCTTTTGCATAGGGCAGGAAGAAGCCGAAGTCGTTCATGTGATCGTCCAGCCATTCGCGCAAATCGGCAAACCAGCCGTCCGCCTCGTACTCCCAGGGTTCCAGCGCGAGCCGGGTGCCGGCGGGCAGGCAGTCCGGATCGTAGATGTCGAGATCCGTGCCCCAGTGATGGCGGCTGGTGCCGGGCAGGGCGCTCCAGTGCAGGATGGCGTGCAGTCGCTCGGTCTCGCCCAGTTGCAGGGCATCGAGGGGCTGGTTGTGCGCATCCAGCAGAGGGCGCTCCCCGCGCCATTTGCCGTTCCAGATGGCGAGCTGGCGCTCGAAGCCGCGCCAGCTGGAGGCCGCCTGCAGGTTGAAACCGGCATGGGCGGCAGCCACCTGCATGTCGTTGAAGGCCGCCGCGGTGGCGGCGGTCAGACGATGGGGGCCGCGCCCCACCAGGATGAGGTGGCTCTCATCCAGCCCAAGCAGTTGATCCTGATTCATGGTCTGGTCTCTCTTGTCCGGAGCGCCGCTCATGCCAGCAGTCGTGCCAGCACCCCTTGGTACATGTCCGCCAGCAGATCCAGATCGTCCGCCTTCACGCACTCGTTCACCTTGTGGATGGTGGCGTTGACCGGGCCGAGCTCGATGACTTCCGCCCCGGTGGGAGCGATGAAGCGCCCATCGGACGTGCCCCCCGTGGTGAGCAGGGCCGGCTGCTGGCCGTTCACTGCCGCCACGGCGGCGACGGTGGCGTCCAGCAGGGCGCCGGTGTCCGTCAGGAAGGGCTGGCCGGAGAGGGTCCACTTCAGCTCGAAGTCCAGGCCATGACGGGTCAGCAGCGCCTCGACCCGCTCGCGGATAGCCGCATCGGTGAGCTCGGTGCTGAAGCGGAAGTTGAACTGGACCTGCAACTCCCCCGGGATGACGTTGGAGGCGCCGGTGCCGCCCTGGATGTTGGCGATCTGGAAGCTGGTGGGGGGGAAGTAGGCGTTGCCCTTGTCCCACTCGATGGCGGCGAGCTCCGCCAGCGCCGGGGCCGCCTTGTGGATAGGGTTGTCCGCCAGATGGGGGTAGGCGACGTGGCCCTGCACCCCGCGCACCAGCAGATCGCCGGTGATGGAGCCGCGACGGCCGTTCTTCACCACGTCCCCGACCTGGGCGGTGGAGGAGGGTTCGCCGACGATGCACCAGCGGATCTTCTCGTTGCGTGCCTCCAGGGTGTCGATGACGCGCACCGTGCCGTTGATGAAGGGCCCCTCTTCATCCGAGGTGATGAGAAACGCGATGGAGCCCTTGTGGTCCGGGTGCTCGGCCACGAAGCGCTCGGTCGCCACCACCATGGCGGCCAGAGACCCCTTCATGTCGGCGGCGCCCCGGCCATGGAGCATGCCGTCCTTGATGGTCGGCTCGAATGGCGGGGTGTCCCACTTCTCCAGGGGGCCGGCGGGTACCACGTCGGTGTGGCCGGCGAAGCAGAAGAGGGGACCCTCGCTGCCACGGCGTGCCCAGAGGTTGGTGGTGTCCTCAAAGACCATGGGTTCGATGACGAACCCCAGGCGTGCGAGGCGCTCCGCCATCAGGGTCTGGCACCCTTCATCCAGGGGGGTCACGGAGGGGCGGCTGATCAGATCCTTGGCCAGTGTGATGACGTCCGACATCGGTGTTCCTTAACAGAAAAAGTTAACGGGAGAAGAGGGATTGATAGAGGTCTGCCTTGAAGCCCAGGGTCAGGGTACCGTCCTGGTCCAGCAGCGGGCGCTTGATCATGGCCGGGTGGGCCAGCAGCAGGTCACGGGCCTTGGCGGTGTCGAGCCCCTGTTTTTCTGCTTCCGGCAGGGCGCGGAAGGTGGTGCCACGGGTGTTGAGCAGGGCTTCCCAGCCCAGCTTGGCGAGCCAGAGATCGAGCTGTTCCGGGCTCAGACCGTCGGCGCGGTGATCATGAAAGCGGTAATCGATACCCGCCTCTTCCAGCCACTTGCGGGCCTTCTTGATGGTGTCGCAGTTCTTGGGGGAAATGCCGTAAAGTACGACTTTACATTCGCTCTTGTTTTCCATGGGGTTCACCGTGTTCCATTTGATGGGCTGTAGCATACAGACGATCTCCACGCATGGAAACGAGGCCGCTTTGGGTTAGCCACCATGGTAGAAGGCTTGCATTGGTCGACATGATCGATGTCTGGCAAAAAAAAACACAATGAATATTGTTAGAAGTGCCGTCATTCTGGTAGGCTCACCTCATCTTAGTTCTCAGCCTTGTTCACTACTTCCTGAATGTGGGCCAATGTAAAAGGAGTTGTCATGAGCCGTCCCCCGAAGGCGTATTCCTACATTCGATTCAGTACCCCAAAGCAGGCACAGGGAGACAGTTATCACCGTCAGCTTCAGAAGGCTACCGACTACTGTGCCAAGCACAATCTCCAGCTTGTAGAGAAGACGATTGATGACCTTGGTACGAGTGCATTTCGTGGGGCTAACATGACGGAAGGAGCCTTGGGTCGCTTCTTTGATGCAGTGAAGAGTGGAAAAATTGAGCAAGGTTCTTATTTATTGGTCGAGTCAGTAGACCGCCTAAGTCGACAAGCTGTTGAGGCAGCTCTAAGTCAATTCCTTGCCATCATTAGTGCAGGCATAGTGATCGTTACCCTTGATGATAATGCGGTGTATCGCTCAGGGCAGGTTGAGACTCAAAATCTATTGCTTTCTATTATGTTCATGGTGCGTGCTAATAACGAGTCAGAAACTAAGAGTGACCGTAGTCGCAAAGCTTGGGACAAAGGCCGCAAACAGGCCAGAGACAACAATCAAGTAATGAAAAACTCTCGTCTTCCCTCATGGCTGAAATGGGAGGAGGGTAAGATCATGCCAATCCCCGAACGAACAGCCGTTGTGAACGAGATGTTTGAGTTGGCCAAATCCGGCTGTGGCTATGAGCAAATAGCCAAGATCTTTCTGGATAAGGGTTATAAGACTTTTGGAAAAGAAACTGACTGGCGTCCAGCAGGCATTCAAGCGGTTATTAAGAGCGAATCTGTGATTGGGGTATTTCAGCCACATCAAATAAAGGATGGCAAGCGAATTCCGGAGGGTAGCCCTATCTGGGGATATTATCCGACAATAGTCGAGCCAATATTATTCAACGAAGTGCAGCATATTATCAGCCAGAGAAGTAATCATAGTGGTTCCTATCGGAAAGGCACTTATAACAACCTCTTTAGCGGTATACTTCGTTGTCAGTGTGGGGAGGCGTTACGCTACCAAAATAAAGGACGAGTAGGGAGCCCTCGCAACTATCTTGTTTGTCCTAAGCAGAATATCACAGGGTGCAATCTGCCAAACATGCTCTATAACAAAGTTGAGCCTCAGTTATTACAAGCAGTCTGCATTCTATCAGAAGTAATGCAAAGACGGGTGGGGGAGAATGAGAAGGTTTTATCTCTTAAAGAACAGTTGGCCACATTGACTGCTCAGCTCGATGTTGAGAGTAGAAAGAAGAGTAAAGCAGCTCAATCCATATTAGATTTTGATGATGATGCTACTTTTCGAAAAGAATTTGTAAAGATTAAAGCTAACTGCGAAGCCTTAGAGGAAAAAATACACGAAATTGAGAGCGAGCTCATGAGCCTAGAGCTGTCAGAAAAAACTATTCTCAATCTACTGAAACCAGAGGAACTGATCAGCACTGAGCAGCGTCAACTATTTAATAGCCAATTGAAAGCAGTGCTGAAAGAGATCAAATTTAGCTACGATGGTTATGATCTGGCCGCAGTATTTAAGGGGCTAGATGATAAATTCATGCTAGAGCAAGCTTTCAAACCCAAGCTGGCAGGTAGTAGCGTTAGAGATCTCAGTGGTGAGGAGTTGTTAAGGACAACCTCAGAGGCTCCCTATATTGATGCTGCGTGGGTGAGGGGTGAGACCGATGAGTATGAGTCACATCGGAAAGATGCGTCCAGCGGTCTGGATGATGAGTTTGAGGACTTGAGTTTACAAGAGTCAAAGTGAAGGCATTACAAGGGGAGTTGGACGTGGTAGGCATCTTTGTTGGGCACCACTCACAGGGGAGCATCGACCCAAGATCATTGCTGTCACAGATACCTGGCTTCAATGGTCGGTACAGTCAGTACGTCAGGCGGGCTATCAACAACATCCGGCAGGTGCAGGGACTCGACCTGCCGGAGGTTCCTGAACCGGATAATGGATTGGGGACGTGGACTCCCTTGCAAGCCTTGGCTGTGTTGACCTATGGCCCCAGCTCTCACCTGAACGCAGCGTTGATAGCGGAGATCGAGCGGTTGACCGGACAATCGATACCACGAGATGAAGGCCAGAGTCGCCATGAGGCTGCATTTTATGTGGAATACTTGGCCCCGCTGGTTATTTACTTTCAAATGCAGCAGCCGGGTTTGCGAATCGAAGTGATCCCGCAGTCCGCTTGCGGCCCTTACCGAATAGATTTCCGAGTCGATTTGCAGTGGTTCGACCCGGATGGAAAATATTTTGACCGACCGATCCGGCAGGAAACGTACTTGCTGGAGTTTGACGAAGCCTATCATCTGGAGCCAGCGAACCGCCGTGCAGACCAACAGCGTGATGCCTACATTGAGCAGCAGACGGGCCTCAGACCGCTCAGGATACGCCACGAGGAACAGGAGCTATGGGTAACCATCTGTCGTGCTCAGGGACGCATCCTAAGCGTGGAGGAGTACCTGCAAGGACTGCTAGAGGTGATGAAATGGCGACAGGAGGAGGGGCATATCTATATCACGCGGAAGTCTGCACAGAGTGCTTATACCTGCGATCCTGCCGGGTATCTGCGATATCCCGCTCAACCGGGACGAGACCTGAAGGCGGTTGCAGAGCGGCTTGATTGGCAATTTCGTAAGGGCCATAGCGACAACCTGCCGCATCACCGTCTGACCCCGCCGCGAGTGACTGCCAATCGACACATTTCGGGGTGATGTGTCTGGTCGATTTGAGTCTCATCGACACATCCAGCAGCGTGTTCATGGGCTTTTCGGCGGCATGTGTCTGGTGTTCCAGCTGTTCCAGCCCGATATAGATACCCGTTTAGTTACTCAGACTCTTATCTATTTACTGCACCGAGGGGGGAGCCTACAAGCCACCCGAAGGAGACAAATCAAGAAGATAGCAACGATCCCGCCCCGTTGGCGGCCCTGAAAAAACAATCCCGAACCCCACCAGCACAAGGAAAACGAGCAGGCAACATTCAGACCAAACGCCGGTATAAGCCAGATGAGACCAACACCATAGGAGAACCCCATGGAATACATCACATCTGGCCCCTTGTCGGGAGCCATCCAGCAAGGAGAAGGCGTATGAATGAGCAGCAAGGAAACCCGTTACTGAAAGCGTTGGAGGCGGCACTGCTAGCAGCCTTGGGCGTCCTCATCAAGGAGGCCGTCAACTCGATGCAGACACCGCCGCCCCCGCCGAAGGAGCCGGACGCTCAATAGACCATGCCCGTGTGACAGACCGGAAGCCCCCCGGCAACCCCTGTCACACGGGTTGGTTTTCGAGTTTTGACACGTTTTTCTTGCAGGGTCTTGAGCCTATTGGGAGGCCATCATGGCAATCATCGGGTATGCCCGTGTCTCGACCACGGGGCAATCGCTGGAGCAGCAACTGACAGCTCTGGCGGGGTGCGAAAAAGTCTTTAACGAGAAGGTCAGCGGTAGCAAGACGGATAGGCCGCAACTACAGGCAATGCTCGAATTCGTCCGCTCTGGAGACGTGCTAAAAGTGACAAAACTGGATCGACTCGCTCGAAACACCCGTCACTTGCTGGAGATCACAGACCAGCTACACGCCAAAGGGGTAACCTTGCAGATCCAGAACTTGGGCATCGATACGGCGACCCCAACGGGCAAGCTGATGCTAACCATGATCGGGGCCATCGCCACGTTCGAGCGGGAAATCATGCTGGAGCGTCAGGCGGAAGGGATCGCCTTGGCTAAGGCCAAAGGGGTCTACAAGGGCCGGAAGCCGACAGCGATGGAGAAGCGGGATGAGGTGTTACACCTCCTTGCACAAGGACTCCCTAAAACAGTTGTAGCGAAGCGTCTAGGGATTAGCACATCCAGCGTTTACAGGATCCGATAGAGAATCAACCGTAACGTGAGGGAAAATGAACAATTACATCATTATGGTTGGCAGGGGAATTCCGGTTGCTGTCGATATTTTGTCCGAATCAGCATCCAGCGAAATTGCATCTCTGCAACAACAAGGGTTTATCATCGCCTACGACTCTTGTAAGGCTGAAAGTATTGAACACGCATTGAAAACGTGGCAACAGCAAAGGGATGGAACCTATGGCTATGAGCACGTAATCACATCTACTACCAATGTGTTAGCACATGACACCAGAGTCATTGAGGTAAAAGGCGTTACTACCGCGACAATTGTGGCAGGGATGAATTTTCTGAGAGACTTCATGGCCTCAATTAGGGACTTTACTGGCGGTAACTCAGGCACTTACATGGCTAAGTTAGATGAGATCAAGACCCAAGCCTTGGTGCAGCTCAGAAAGCAAGCAGACGAATTAGGCTGTAATGCTCTCATTGGTGTATCAGTTGATGTTGACGAAATTTCTGGTGGTGGCAAATCGATGATGATGGTGACGGCAACAGGAACGGCCGTTATTTTGGAAAAATCGGTAACGTCAAGCCACTGAGATTCATTTTGTTGCTCTGCATTGACTCTATTGTTCGAAGCCCAAGCATTTCTTGGGCTTTTTTTTGTGGCTCATTCAATAAAAACAGCTCGCAGTTCTTGATGCCATAGAGGGTGGTGGCCATGGGGGATCCTTTGTCTGCGGGCCGGCGGCCCTGAAATCGTGCAAGGGCCCGATTCTGGCATTGTGGCCCCCCCATGGCAACGCTCATGGCCGGATGGGCTGGTTTTACCAGTCAGGCCGAGTGGAGAAGGGAGGGGCCGCGCACCAGCACACGCTGGTCTGGGACGGGATGCGCTGCGGTATCAAAGGGGGAGACCGGGGGCAGGAGGCCCTTATGCTGCACGCCTGGCCGGATAGGACGACAGGGGGCAGGGCGCCTCACAGGGAAGCACACCTGGCCGGATGGGGCCGCTGGGGCCGGGGAAGAAACGGCGGGGGCCAAAAACCAGAACGCGCCTGCTGGTCTGGGCACGTTCCGGATTCAGGGGGCGGCACTCAGTGCAGGGTGGTCCACTCGTGATCGAAGACCCGTGCCCGCTCCCAGGGGGCATCCGGCAGGCTGGAGGAGAGGCCGGCGTATTTGCCCACGTCATCCATCACGATGGCGGAGAGAATGGGCAGGTGATTTTCGGTGCAATACATGCGGATGCGTTGCAGCAGGGTACGCAGTTCATCCTGGCACTGCTCCAGCCCGGCCTGCCTGGCCAGTTTGGAGTAACGAATGGTGGTGCGTTCCTTTGCAGACTCGACGAGGATGTCCCACAGCTTGCAGTCGCAGGTCGGGGTGCCTGCGGTGGCTTGGTTTGTCATAACTCTCTCCGGTGCGAAATGGTCGCTCTGTGTCGACGGGCATCTTGGCCAGTTCACCACGGCGGGATGTTGATCCAACGCAAACAAAGTGGCGGTTGTCGGTCAGGGATACCCTGGGGAGCATTCTAGATCCAGTTCTGTGATGTTAAATGTCGTTTTTAGTTTTATTTTTGGAATAAAAATCTACAAACGTTTGCTCTTTCCATCTTTATTGATGGTGATCAAGAGGAAAGGGGAGATCCACCACTAGATTGCGCTTCTCGATAATCTTGTCAGGAGTGCACCTTGGAACTCGTCTTCGTCTTGCTCGTGCTGATCGCCGTGGTCTACGGCATCATCAAGGATTACAACCCGCAGGCGGTGCTGGCGCTGGCGGGCATGGCCCTCTTCACCGTCGCCTACTGGCTGGGACTGCACCCCATTCTGCCCGCCGACAAGAGCACCGGCTTCGCCCTGTTCGACCTGTTCGAGGTGTTCAAGGGGATCTTCTCCTACCGTGCGGCGGGGCTCGGCCTCACCATCATGGCGGTGGCGGGCTTTGCCACCTACATGTCCCATATCGGCGCCTCCCAGGCCCTGGTGCGGGTGGCGGTCAAACCGGTGGCGGGCATCCAGTCCAGCTACCTGATGCTGGCCATCTGCTACCTGGTGGCGGTCTTCGTCTCCCTGTTCGTCACCTCCGCCACCGGCCTTGGCCTGCTGTTGATGGTCACCATGTACCCTGTGATGCGCAACCTCGGCATCAGCCCGGCTTCCGCCTGCGGCGTCATCGCCACCTCCCAGGCGTTCGAAATCGGCCCGACCCAGACCAACGCCATCTTCTCCGCCGGTCAATCCGGCATGGATCCCACCAGCTACTTCGTCGACTACCAGATCTGGCTGGTGGCCCCCATGCTGCTGGTGACCATGGTGCTGCACTTCTTCTGGCAGCGGCACTGTGACCGTCAGGAGGGCTGGGATCCGGCCCTGCATCGCGGCGAGCACGCGGAGCTTGACGAAAAAGGGGCGGACGAGGTGGCCGCGCCAACCTGGTACGGCCTGCTGCCCATCATCCCCTTCGTACTGATGATGACCTTCTCCAAGCTCCTGGTGACCAGCATCAGCGTCAGCGTGGAGGTGGCCATGCTGCTGTCGGTCTTTATCGGCATGCTGTGCGAGCTGCTGCGCACCCGCTCGGTGCGCACCGCCTTCGCGGGGCTGTCGAGCTTCCTCGACGGCATGGGCAAGGTGTTCGGCCCCGTGGTGGCGCTCATCGTCTGTGCCGAGCTCTTCGCCGAATCCCTCAAGGCCATCGGCGCCATCGATACCCTGCTGCACTCTGCCAGCAATGCCGGCATCGGCAGCGGCCTGATGACCCTGGTGATGGTGGGGCTCATCATGGTGGCGGCGGTCATCATGGGCTCGGGCAACGCAGCCTTCCTCAGTTTCTCCTCCCTGGCCCCCGCGGTGGCAGCCAAGTTTGGCGTGCCAGCGGTGACCATGCTGCTGCCGATGCAGCTCGCCTCGAGCATCGGCCGCACCGTCTCCCCCATCGCGGCGGTGCTCATCGCCTGTGCGGGCATCGCCAAGGTCTCTCCCTTCGTGGTGGTCAAGCGCACCAGCGTGCCCATGGCGGGGGCCCTGGTGACGGCGCTGCTCCTCAACTATCTGCTGTTCATGTAAAGGCTCTGGTGTAGTAGAGGCGGCGGCCAGTTGATCCACGCTGGCCGACCGCCGTTGACGAGACGGCGTCGAGTGCCCGCCCACTCTTATCGTTGCAAAAACAGTCTGTGTTTTACGCAGATTGTTCCATGGAGAAGACAATGAACGACCTCACGCGCCCGTTTTCCCTCGATACCTATCTGGCGGATCTCGCCCCGCTCATCAACCTCGACTGCGGCACCCGCACCCCGGCCGGGGTGGCCCGGGTCGCCGACATCATGACCGAGAAATATGAGGCCATCGGCTGGCAGGTGACCCGCCACCAGTTCGCCGCCGAGTGCGGCCCCTGCCTCGAGGCAACCAATGCCCCGGGGGCGGATCACTACGACGTCATGCTGGTGGGCCACATGGACACCGTCTTCCCCGAGGGGACGGCGGCCAAGCGACCGCTGAAAATCGAAGGCAATCAGGCCTTTGGCCCCGGCGTCTCGGACATGAAGAGCGGCCTGCTCTCTACCTGGTATGCCTTGAAAGAGCTGGACCCGGCCGTGCTGGCCAGGCTCAAGGTGCTGGTTTGCTGCAACTGCGACGAGGAGATTGGTTCCCCCTGGTCCAAAGCGTGGCTGGTGGAGCGGGCCAGACAGAGCGGCTGCGTGCTGGTGGCCGAGGCGGCCCGCCCGAGCGGGGATCTCATCAGCGCCCGCAAGGGCAATGCCAAGTACCGCATCACCTTCCACGGCAAGGCCTCCCATGCCGGTTCGGCCCTGGCACAAGGGATCTCCGCCATCACGGAGCTGGCCCACTGGGTGCTCGCCATCAACCAGCAGGTCAACATGGAAACCGGTACCACCATGAACGTGGGGGTGGTGCAGGGGGGGACCGGCGTCAACGTGGTGCCCGACTTTGCCGAGGCGATCGTGGATCTGCGCTTCTGGCGCAACGAAGAGGCGCAGGCGGTGCACGACCGGCTCACCTTCATGGCCAACAACCCCTTCCTCGCCGGTTGCCGGGTCGAGGTGGCGCGCCAGAGCTTCAAGCCCGCGATGCGCCCGAGCGGCGACACCGAGGCCCTGATGGCACTGGTGGAGGCGGCAGGCAGGGAGGAGGGAGTCCCTTTCACCTGGCTGGAGGCCGGTGGCGGCTCCGATGCCAATTTCACCGCGGCGGCCGGGGTGCCGTCCCTCGATGGCTTCGGCCCCATGGGGGGGGGCTTTCACTCGGAGGCGGAGTTCCTGCTGCTGGACAGCATCGAGCCGCGCATCCGCCTGCTTAAGCGGGTGCTGGGCAAGCTGGCCAACTAGGTCAACGTTAAGGACAAGCAAAACGGGAGGCCAGCGCCTCCCGTTTTTTATGTGTCGCCCTCGTGAGAGGTCATTCCTCGTCCTCCAGCAGATAGGCGAGGTGCTCCTGGCGCGCCACCTGCCAGTGGCCGAGTGTCAGCGGCGCCGCAAACCCGGGGCCGTCGGTCACCATGGTGTGGTACTCCCCCTGCTCGCCGCAGGCATCGAAGCCCCGGGTTGCCGCCAGTTGCTGCAGATCGCTGAGGGTGCCAGCATCGAGCCTGCGCCCCACCCACTCGGTGGCCAGTACCCGGGTATCGACGCAGGAGAGGTGGGCGACGATGCCGCGGGCCAGCATGTCCGCCAGCAACGCCTCGCGGGGTTGTTGCCAGAGCGGGGTGTGAACGGTGAGCCCCAGGGGGCGACAGCGCTCGCGGATCCAGTTCGGCGCGCCCCCCACGCTGTCGATGTCGCCGGTGACGACCCCATCGAGTTGCCACTCCTCTTTCAATGCCGCCAGGGCCCGTTCATAACCGAGATCGAACGGCGCTTCGATGGTGACCAGCCGATGGGGCAGTGCGAGGGCCGCCGCCTGACGGCGAACCTGTGACAGGGGATGGGCGAGAAAGCGGGGCGCTGGCGGGGCAAAGGTGATCAGGGCCACCACCTGATGGCCCGCTTCCCGGGCGTGGCAGAGGGCCTGCATGGCATCTTTGCCGCCGCTCCAGAGCAGGATGACGCGAGACATGGGGGATTTCCGCAAAGAAAAGAGGGGTCATGCTACCCAGAGTGGGGGGCGATGGCAAAGCGCGGGCCGGGGATGCGGGGATAAAAGCGGCTCCCACGGGGGAGCCGCTCGCACTGGGTGCCTGTTACAGCAGGATGCTGGTCAGGATGAAGCCCAGGGTACAGGAGGTCACCACCCCGATGAGGCCGGGAATGATGAAGCTGTGGTTGATGATGAACTTGCCGATGCGGGTGGTGCCGGAGCGGTCGAAGCCGATGCAGGCGAGATCGCTCGGGTAGGTCGGCAGCACGAAGTAGCCGTAGCTCGCCGGCAGGAAGGCGATCAGCAGCTTGGGTTCGACCCCCAGCGCCAGCCCCATGGGGGCGATGGCGGTCAGCGCCGCGGCCTGGCTGTTCACCAGCTTGGAGATGAGGAAGAGCACCAGGGCGTAGGTCCAGGGCTGGGCCTGCACCACGTGGGCCAGGGTCTCTTTGAGCAGCGGCATGTGGGCCTGGAAGAAGGTTTCGCTCATCCAGGCGACCCCGAACACGGAGAAGATGGCGACCATGCCCGCCTTGAAGACGGCACCGTTGGCGATCTCCCCCGGCTTGACCTTGCAGCGCATCAGTATGATGGCGCCGGCGATCAGCATCATCATCTGGATCACCAGGTTCATGGAGAGGGGGCCCGTCTTGTCCTTGATGGTAAAGACGGGGCGCAGTGCCTCATCAGCCCCCAGCAGCACCACGGCGGCGATGGCGGCGAAGAAGATCCAGGTCGACCAGTAGGCCTCTTTCGGGAACTTGGTATTGAGCAGGGTCTCGCCACCGCCGTAGATGAAGTCGCGCTGGGCGGGGTCCTTGATCTTGGCCTGGAACTCCTCGTCCTTGTCCAGATCCTTGCCGCGGCGCAGGCTCCACAGGGCCGCGACCATGACGCCGGTCAGGGAGGAGGGGATGGCCACCATCAGGATGTCGAGCAGACCGTAGGCCTGACCCACGCCGTGGGCCGCCGCCAGGATGGAGACCATGGAGACCACGGCCACCGACACCGGCGAGGCGCAGATGGCCATCTGGGAGGCAACGGAGGCCACCGCCATGGGGCGCTCGGGGCGAATGTTCTTTTGCAGCGCGATGTCGGCGATGATGGGGAACATGGTGTAGACCACGTGGCCGGTACCGCACAGGAAGGTGAGGGTCCAGGTGGTGAGCGGCGCCAGCAGGGTGATGTACTGGGGGTGGCGGCGCAGCAGGCGCTCGGCCACCTGCATCATCAGGTTGAGGCCACCGGCGGTCTGCAGGGTGGCGGCGCAACCGATCACCGCGAGTATGGTCAGCATCACCTGCACCGGCGGTTCGCCCGGCACCAGGCCGAAGACGAAGGTCAGCAGGAAGAGACCGATGCCGCTGATGAGACCCAGCCCCATGCCACCAAAGCGGGTTCCCAGCAGCAAGCAGCCGAGTACCACCAAAAATTCCATCAAGATCATTCCATTACCTCGTGTGGTTGAATCCATGTCCCCATCGGCCAGGGCCCCGGGATCATCTGCCGTTATTTACCCCTTTAGGGAGTGATGTCATTCTGCCCTCCCTAAAGGGGTAAAAATTTGCGTTGCTTCAACAACTCGCCTTTTTCCGATTTAAGTGCATAAAAACTACGGCAGACTCGCTTTACCGGGGCCAAATCTGGTCCTGCTTCAGGGGCAATGGGAATACGAAGGGGAAACGACGGGCACAAAAAAGCCGACCCAGGGGTCGGCTTTATGCGATTCGCGTGTTGTCCGCGATCAGAACTCGGCGGTACGGGGGGTACGCGGGAAGGGGATCACGTCGCGCACGTTGCCCATGCCGGTCACGTAGACCACCAGACGCTCGAAGCCCAGGCCGAAGCCGGAGTGCGGCACTGTGCCGTAGCGGCGCAGGTCGCGGTACCACCAGTAGTCTTCCTTGTTCAGGCCCATCTCGGCCAGACGGGCATCCAGCACCTCGAGACGCTCTTCACGCTGGGAGCCGCCGATGATCTCGCCGATGCCCGGGGCCAGCACGTCCATGGCGGCAACGGTCTTGCCGTCGTCGTTGAGGCGCATGTAGAAGGCCTTGATGTCTTTCGGGTAGTTCTTCACCACCACCGGGGACTTGAAGTGCTCCTCGGCCAGATAGCGCTCGTGCTCGGAGGAGAGGTCGATGCCCCAGGAGACCGGGAACTCGAAGCTCTTGCCGCAGTTCTTCAGCACTTCGATGGCGTCGGTGTAGTCAATCTGGGCGAAGTCTGAGGCAACGAAGCGCTCCAGACGGCCGATGGCGTCCTTGTCCACGTGCTGGGCGAAGAACTCCAGATCGTCGCGGCGTTCCGCCAGCACGGCGTTGAAGACGTACTTCAGCATGGCTTCGGCCAGGGCGGCGTTGTCTTCCAGGTTGGCGAAGGCCACTTCCGGCTCCACCATCCAGAACTCGGCCAGGTGGCGGCTGGTGTTGGAGTTTTCGGCGCGGAAGGTCGGCCCGAAGGTGTAGACCTTGGACAGGGCGCAGGCGTAGGTTTCGACGTTCAGCTGGCCGGACACGGTCAGGAAGGTCTCCTTGCCGAAGAAGTCCTTGTCATAGTCCACCTTGCCTTCGGGGGTGCGCGGCAGGTTTTCCATGTCCAGGGTGGAAACGCGGAACATCTCGCCGGCCCCTTCGGTGTCGGAGGCGGTGATCAGCGGGGCCGCGATCCAGAGGTAGCCCTGTTCGTGGAAGAAGCGGTGAATGGCCTGGGAGAGGCAGTTGCGCACCCGGGTCACGGCACCGACGATGTTGGTGCGGGCACGCAGGTGGCCCTGCTCGCGCAGGTACTCGATGCTGTGGCGCTTGGCAGACATGGGGTAGGTGTCCGGATCTTCGACCCAGCCCACCACCTTGACCTCGGTGGCCTGCAGTTCGAACGCCTGGCCGCTGCCCTGGGACTCGACCACGGTGCCGGTCACTTCGACGGAGCAAGCTGTGGTCAGACGTTGCACTTCATTCTCGTAATTGGCCAGGGTATTGGGGGCGACAGCCTGCACCGGATGGAAGCAGGAGCCATCGGAAACGGCCAAAAATGAGATCCCCGCCTTGGAATCGCGGCGGGTCCTGATCCACCCTTTCACAGTCAGGGTGGTGCCGACCGAATACTTACCGGCCAGCACATCAACTACGGATGCGTGCGTCATCGAAATATTGTCTCCAGCTTGTTCTTGCAGCGCTATTTGCAACACTAGGGGTCTGGCCCGGGCGCAGTTGGCCCACCATGGCAGACTAAGCCGTTCATCTTACCCGCGCAGGTTTGATAAACAAGCAAAAATGTCGGACCCTTGCGGGGATTTCCCCATGCATCGTGCATGGATCATGGCGGCTGGACGGGGGTGAGGGTGAAGGAGCGCAGGCGGGGGCCGGATGGCTGGATACGGGTGTTGCAGGGGCTGGTGATCCTCTGCTGGGGCGGCTTTGTCGCCCTGCTCTCCCTCTATCACTTCGCCCGGCCAGAGGTGGCTTACGGCTTTCTGGTCTATGGGGGCGTCAAGGTGCGCCAGAGCTGGGATCCCCTGCTTACCCCCTGGCTGGAGCGCGGGCTCTGGGGTTGCTGCCTGCTGACCCTGATGGTGCTGGCCCGTGGCCGCAGCCGTCGGCAGGAAGATGCCCGCCACGTCAATCTCTTCATCCTGCTGCTGATCCTGGTGGCCTGCCTGCTACTTTACTACCGGGGCTGAGGGCCGTCGCCGTCATCCAGCTCCTGAGAGGCGGGGCGCTTGCCTATCTGGCGCTCCACGCTGTCGAGCATCTGGTTGTAGGCGAGCGCCACCCGGCCAATCTCGTCCCCTTCATCCCCCTCCAGCCTGTGGCCGAAGTCGTTGCGATCGGTGGCCTCCTCCATGGAGCGGGTCAGCTGGTTGAGGGGGCGGACTATCCAGGTGCGGATGACCCAGAGGGTGAGCAGGAGTCCCAGCCCGAAGATGAGGGTGAGGCTCAGGGCCGAGGTGAGGATGTTCTGCTCCACCCGGGTAAACAGGGTGTCGAGGGAGTAGTCAAAACGCACCGCTCCCAGTACGGTGTTTTCCGGCACCTGGTGGCAGCTGGTGCAGTCGGTACCGCGAAAATCCTTTCTGGCCAGCAGCGGGCGGGTCACCACCAGCCGGCTGTGCATGCCCTCATGCTCTACCTCCAGGCTCCCCTTGCCCGCCAGCGCCAGGGCATCGTACCTGTCCTTCGGGGCCTCGACGTCACGGCCCGGCCCGTACTGCTTGTTGACCGCCGCCCCGCGCACGATGCGGGCATCTTCCACGTGGGCGTGATGGAGAAACTTGGCGCGCAGAGTATCGCGGGCGTCCATCTTGCCGGTCAGCATCAGCATGTTGAGGCCGTCGAAGTAGGCCTCGGTCTGCTCGCGGCTCTGTTCCTTGATGAGGGTCAGGATGAGGTCACGCTCGCGCACCGCCTGATAGGCCGCGGAAAACACCAACACCATGGAGAAGATGAAGAGCAGGAAGAAGTTGATCTTGGCAGCAATGGAGAGGCGCATGGGACTGGTACATCTGTTGGGTAAAACCCGCGCAGTCTACTCTCCTCGCCGGACGGGTTTTGGTGTCTTGCTCACATTCTGATGAAAAAGCGCCGAAAGGCCCTGCGTTCTCATGCAGGGCCCGTTCAACCGGACTCAATATTCGCCGCTGGTGATGGCCTCGTGGATGGCGCCGGTCAATACCCGCAGCTCTTCAGGGGTGATGACGAAGGGGGGCATCAGGTAGATGAGCTTGCCAAAGGGACGGATCCAGGCGCCCAGCTCCACGAACTTGCGCTGGATGCGCGCCACGTCCACCCGCTCCTTCATCTCCACCACCCCGATGGCGCCGAGCACCCGCACATCCGCCACCGCCGGGTGCAGGGTCAGCTCCACCAGTTCGGTTTTGAGTTGGTGTTCGATGGCTTGCACCCGCGCCTGCCACGGGGAGGCGAGCAGCAACTCGATGGAGGCGTTGGCCACCGCGCAGGCGAGCGGGTTGCCCATGAAGGTGGGGCCGTGCATGAAGACGCCCGCCTTGCCGTCACACACGGTGCGAGCCACATGCTCGGTTGTGAGCGTGGCCGACAGTGTCAGGTAGCCGCCGGTGAGCGCTTTGCCCAGACACATGATGTCGGGGCTGATGCCGGCCCAGTCACAGGCAAACAGCTGGCCGGTGCGGCCAAAGCCGGTGGCGATTTCGTCGGCAATCAGCAGCACGCCGAACTCGTCGCACAGGGCGCGCACCCACTGCAGGTAGCGGGGGTGATAGAAGCGCATGCCGCCCGCCCCCTGGACGATGGGTTCGAGCACGATGGCGGCAATTTCCTCGTGATGATCCGCCACCAGGGTGGCCAGCTCCACCACGCTCTGCTCGTCCCACTGGGCGTGGAAACGGCAGCTGGGCGCTTCGACGAAATGGTGTTCGGGCAGGAAGCCCTGGTAGAGCTCGTGCATGCCGCCATCGGGATCGCACACGCTCATGGCGCCGAAGGTGTCGCCGTGATAGCCGCCCCGAAGGGCAACGAATTTGGCGCGGGGCGTCCCTTTGGCATGCCAGTACTGCTGGGCCATCTTGAGGGCCACCTCCACCGCCACCGAGCCGGAATCCGCCAGAAAGACCCGATCCAGCCCCTTCGGGGTGATCTCCACCAGTTTGCGGCAGAGCTCGACCGCCGGGGCATGGGTCAGGCCGCCAAACATCACGTGGGACATCTTGCCGAGCTGGGCGGCGGCGGCCGCGTCCAGTTCCGGCACCTGATAGCCGTGAACGCAGGCCCACCAGGAGCTCATGCCATCCACCAGCTCGCGCCCGTCCGTCAGGGTGAGGGTCACCCCTTTGGCGCTGGCCACTTCATAGCAGGGCAGGGGATGGGTGAGGGAGGTATAGGGGTGCCAGACGTGGTGCAGGTCGAATTCTTGATTGGTCATTTTATGTTCTGTTGTCAATTGATTTGATCTGGTCGGTGTTGACAGTCTACGCGTGCTCTCTACACTAGCCAACAATTTCAGCCACTTGGCTTCGCGCACGCCCTGGCGTCGCGCTGTCCAGCTGGCGGGTCTTGCGGCGAACGCTCTCTTGAGCGCGGCGCAGGATCCCACCAATAACAACCGGAAGCCATGTATGAATGCTCTCACCGCGGGTGCCCACGCCCTTCGTCACGACTGGACCCTGTCCGAGGTTCAGGATCTCTTTGCCCTGCCATTCAACGATCTGCTGTTCCAGGCCCAGACGGTGCACCGCGCCCATTTCGACCCGAACGAGGTGCAGGTAAGCACCCTGCTCTCCATCAAGACCGGGGCCTGCCCGGAAGATTGCAAATATTGTCCCCAGAGCGCTCGCTACCACACCGGGCTCGAGACCGAGCGGCTGATGGAGGTGGAAAAAGTGCTGGAGCGGGCCCGGGAGGCCAAGGCCAACGGCTCGTCCCGCTTCTGCATGGGGGCGGCCTGGCGCAACCCGAAAGAGAAGGACATGCCCTATATCCTGCGCATGATTGAAGAGGTGCGCGGGCTCGGTATGGAGACCTGCATGACGCTCGGGATGCTGACCGCCGATCAGGCGGCGCGTCTCGGGGCTGCGGGGCTCGATTACTACAACCACAACCTCGACACCTCGCCGGAGTTCTACGGCGACATCATCACCACCCGCACCTATCAGGACAGGCTCGACACCCTGGAGCATGTGCGCGGCGCCGGCATGAAGGTCTGCTCCGGCGGCATCGTCGGCATGGGGGAGCAGGCGAAAGATCGGGCGGGCCTCTTGATGGCGCTCGCCAACCTGCCCCGCCACCCGGAGAGCGTGCCCATCAACATGCTGGTCAAGGTGAAGGGGACGCCCCTGGAGAACCAGGAGAACCTGGACCCGTTCGAATTTATCCGCACCATCGCCGTGGCGCGCATCATGATGCCGGCCTCCCACGTGCGCCTCTCCGCCGGGCGGGAGAAGATGAATGAGCAGATGCAGGCCATGTGCTTTATGGCCGGGGCCAACTCCATCTTCTACGGCTGCAAGCTGCTGACCACCCCCAATCCGGACGAAAACAGCGACATGCAGCTCTTCAAGCGCCTCGGCATTCGCCCCGCCCAGCGGGCCCAGAAGCCGGATCAGGTTCAAGAGGAGGAGCTGCTGGCCGAGGTGAACCGCCAGAGCGAGCCGAGCGAACTCTTCTACGATGCCACCCGTTCCCGCGCAGATGTCCTCCGTCCATGATGACGCCCGTTGTTATCGGCCCCTTTGCCCTGGGGGAGGCGCTGGCCGAGCGTGAACAGGCCACCCTGCTGCGCCGACGCACCCCGGTGGATGTGGCGAACGGCGGGCGGATCCGGGTCGGGGGGCGCGATTACCTCAATGTCTCTGGCAACGACTACCTGGGCCTTGCGGGTCACCCCGCCATCAAGGCCGCCTTCACGGCGGGGGTGGCGCAATATGGCGCGGGGGCAGGCGCCTCGCCCCTGGTGACTGGTTACAGCCGCGCCCACCAGCAGCTGGAAGAGACGCTTGCCGACTGGCTCGGCGTAGAGGCGGTGCTGCTGTTCAACTGTGGCTTCTCCGCCAATCAGGCGGTGCTCAAGGCCCTGCTCGGCAAGGATCACCTGCTGTGGCAGGACAGGCTCAACCACGCCTCCTTGCAGGAGATGGGGAGCCAGCTCCCCTGCAAAATGAAGCGCTTCGGCCACAACGACATGGCGGCCCTTGAGCGGCTGCTTGAGCCAAACCGGGGCCTGATCGTCTCGGAAGGGGTCTTCAGCATGGACGGGGATCAGGCCCCCTGGGCTGAGCTGGCCACACTCGCATCCCGAAGCGGCAACTGGCTGATGATTGACGATGCCCACGGCCTCGGCGTGCTGGGTGCCGAGGGGCGCGGCACCCTGGCGGCCCAGGGGGTGAACCCGGCCAGCGTGCACATCCAGATGGGGACCTTCGGCAAGGCGCTCGGGGTGGCCGGCGCCTTTGTGGGCGGCAGTCGCGAGCTGGTGGAGTACCTGGTCAATTTTGCCCGCCACTATGTCTACAGCACCCATATGCCCCCCGCCCAGGCGTGCGCCGTGCGCCAGAGCATCGAGCTGGTACGCGTAGCCAACGAGGCCCGTGCCCACCTGGCTCGCCTTGTCGCCCGGTTCCGGCAGGGGGCGCAGGCGCTCGGCTGGCGGCTTGGGGCAAGCGATACCCCCATCCAGCCGCTGCTGGTGGGGGAGAGCGTCGCTGCCCTGCAACTGGCCGAGCGCCTGCGGGAGTGCGGTGTCTGGGCCGGTGCCATCCGCCCGCCCACGGTGCCGGTCGGCACGGCGCGCCTTCGCATCACCCTGTGCGCTGCCCATGGCGAAGATGACGTGGATCGCCTGCTCGAGGCCCTGGGGCCCAGCCCATCCACTGACGAGAGAGGGGGCGCCCATGGTGCATGAGCGTTTCCAGTCGGTCGACAAGGCACAGCTCGCCCGCCGCTTCGGGGCGGCGGCCCGCCACTACGACGCCCACGCCCGCTTCCAGCAGGAGGTGGGGCAGTCGCTGCTGGCGCGCATGGACGAGGGGGGCGTGAAAGAGGTGCGCTCAGGGGTCGGGCTGGATCTGGGCTGCGGCACCGGTTTCTTCCTGCCTGCCCTGGTGCCGCGCTGTGAGACGCTGACCGGGCTGGATCTCGCTCCCGGCATGCTGGCCCAGGCGGCCCTTCGCGGCAGCGGAGCCCGCCTGGTGTGCGGCGATGCGGAGGGGCTGCCCTTTGCCGACCAGAGCCTGGACTGGGTCTTCTCCAGCCTGGCCCTGCAGTGGTGCGAGCGGCCGGCCCAGGCCTTTGCCGAGCTCAACCGGGTGCTCAAACCCGGTGGCCAGGTCTTCTTCTCGACCCTGCTTTCGGGGTCACTGTGGCAACTGCGGGAGGCCTGGCGGGCCGTGGATGGTCGTGACCATGTCAATCGCTTCCTGACGTTGCCCCAGTTGCAGCAGGCGGCCCGTGACGGGGGCTTCGAGGCCCCGGCGCTCTGCCCGCTGACCTGGTCCCTCGCCTACCCGGCGCTCAGCGGACTGCTGCGCGACCTCAAGGGGATAGGCGCGAGCCAGGTCAACGACGAGCGGTCTGCGGGCCTGGGTCATCGCCAGCGCCTGGTGCGACTGGGGGAGGCCTACGAGCGCCACCGTCAACCGGACGGCCTGCTGGCCGCCAGCTACGAGGTCTGCCTCGGGCGCCTGGTGCGGCGCTGACACAAAAAGACCCGGCGCACCCACCCCTTCAGCGGCAGGACGTGCGCCTGCCTTTCACCATGGATATCGGGGCGCCTCTGCGCCCCTGCACTGCATCGAGGAATCATCATGGGGACATCCTATTTCATCACGGGCACGGACACCGACGTGGGCAAGACCCTGGTGGCCCGCACCCTGTTGCTGGCGCTTGCCGCCAGAGGCATTCGCTGCGCCGGGTACAAACCGGTGTCGGCGGGCTGCACCCACACCCCGGAGGGGCTTCGCAATCTGGATGCCTTGCTGTTGCAGCAGGCGGCCACGGTTGCGCTGCCCTACGAGCAGGTCAATCCCTATGCCTTCGAGCCGCCCATCGCCCCCCATATCGCCGCCCGTGAGCGGGGGGCGAGCATCCCCTTCGAGGGGCTGTCCGCCGGCTTGCGGGAGATTGAGGGAGCTGGGGCCGATCTCGTCATTGTCGAAGGGGCGGGGGGCTGGTTCCTGCCGCTGGATCACCAGCGTCTGCTCTCGGAGTGGGTCGCCCAGGAGCGGCTGCCGGTGATCCTGGTGGTGGGGGCCAGGCTGGGCTGCCTCAACCATGCCCTGCTCACCGTCAGCGCCATTCGCCAGCAGGGGTTGACCCTGGCGGGCTGGGTCATCAACCGGGTGGATCCGCACATGAGCCGCTACGAGGAGAACCTGGACACCTTGAAAGCCATGTTGCCGGCCCCATTTCTGGGGGAGCTCCCCTTCGTGGACGCGGTGAATGAGGTGGATTTGCACCACTGTCTTGATGTGTCGCCCTTGCTCTGAGGCCAGACATTCAGCAAACATTCATCGAGTCTGTCTATTATCTGGGGCAAGTGTGGCATCGGTCGCCCTTGGGGCGCCCCGAACCATGCATCCATATCTCACAAGGAGTCAATATGAAGCGAATTATGCTATTCCTGGTGACCAACCTGGCCGTCATGCTGGTGCTGGGGGTGGTACTCAATATCCTGTTCTCGGTTCTGGGGATCAACAAGTCCAGCATTTCCGGTCTGTTGGTGTTCTGCGCCGTGTTCGGTTTTGGGGGTTCCTTTATCTCCTTGCTGATGTCCAAGTGGATGGCCAAGCGCAGCTATGGCGTCCAGGTCATCGAGCAGCCCCGCAACGAGACCGAGCACTGGCTGGTGAGCACTGTTGCCCGTCAAGCCCGTGAGGCTGGCATCAAGATGCCGGAAGTGGGGATCTACGACTCCCCCGAGATGAACGCCTTTGCCACCGGCGCCCGCCGTGACGACTCCCTCGTCGCCGTCTCCTCCGGTCTGCTCTACAGCATGAGCCGCGACGAGGCGGAAGCCGTGCTGGCCCACGAGGTGAGCCACGTGGCCAACGGCGACATGGTGACCCTGACCCTGATCCAGGGGGTGGTGAACACCTTCGTGATGTTCTTCGCCCGCATCGTGGCCGGCGTCATCAGCAACTTCTTCAGCTCCAACAACGAGGAAGAGAGCAGCAGCACCGGCGGTTTCGCCTACATCATCACCGTGTTCGTGCTGGAGATGGTGTTCGGCGTGCTCGCCTCCATCATCGTCATGTGGTTCAGCCGTCAGCGCGAGTTCCGTGCCGACGCCGGTGCCGCCAAGCTGGCCGGCCGCGACAAGATGATTGCCGCGCTCCAGCGTCTCGCCCGCGGTGCCGAGCCGCAGACGGAGGGTTCCATGATGGCGTTCGGCATCAACGGCAAGCGCTCCATGAGCGAGCTGTTCATGAGCCACCCGCCCATCGAGCAGCGCATCGCCGCCCTGCGTGGCTGATAGCCAGTCATCTAAAGAAAACGGCTGCCCTCGGGCAGCCGTTTTGCATTCCGGGGACAGGGTTTTGCCCCCCGATCACCCTATTTGATCACCAGATCCGTCAGGGGCACGGCGCAGCAGGCGAGGATCTTGCCCTCGGCCCGCTCGGCGGCGCTGATGGCGGGGGCATCGGGGTGATCCACCTCGCCCGAGACCAGGGTCTGCTTGCAACTGCCGCAGATGCCGGCACGGCAGCTCCAGGGCAGCTCTACCCCCTGCTTGTTGGCCTGATCCAGCACGGTGCCCTGGTTGTTGCCCGCAAACTCCCGCTCGCCGATACGCAGTTGCACCGCCTGATGGGGGCGGGCCACCGAGAGCAGGGCCCCGCCAAAGCTCTCCTGGCGGATGCGCCCGGCCGGTACGCCGAGGGCGGTCAGCCGGTTGGCTGCATCGGCCATGAAGCCGTGGGGGCCGCAGATGAACACCTCCCGTTCGGTGAGCTGCTTGACCTGTGCGAGGTGCTCATCGCCGAGTCGTCCCTTGAGCCCCTGCCAGTGCGCATCGGGCTGGCTGAGGATCAGGGTGAGGGTCATTCCCTGCTGCGCCATGGCGTGCAGCTCGCTGGCGGCAGGAATATCCGCCTCGCTGCGACATAGGTGCATGAAGTGGACGTCACCGAGCTCCCCCCGTAGTGCCAGAGTGCGGGCAATGGAGAGCATGGGGGTGACACCGGATCCCGCCGAGAGCAGCAGCAGCCTGCGCTCGGACCCTAAGTGAAACTCGCCGGCCGGGGGGGCGGCCAGCAGGTGATCGCCCACTTTCAGCTCATGGTGCAGCCAGGGGGAGAGGCGGCCATCGGCCAGCTTCTTGACGCTGATGCTGTAACGCTCGGGCCGCTCCGGCGTGGAGCTCAGGGTGTAGCGGCGTTGAACCCGTGTGTTTTTGATATCGAGGCTGATGGGCAGGTGCTGGCCAGGCAGGTAGTCGGGCAGGGGCTCGCCGTCGGCGGCCTCGAACCAGAAGGTTTCCAGATCCCGGGCCAGGGGTTCCCGGGCGACGCACACCAGCTCCCGCTTTTTCGGGGCCGCGTTGGGGTAGACCGGCGCCCGGGCCCGCTCCAGCACCTCGATCTCGCTGCCCGCTTCAATCCACCCCTCGTTCAGGGCCACCAGATTCTGGCCGAAATAGACCTCACCATCTTCGCCACGGCGGTAGCGGGTGAGGGTAGCCAGCGGCTCTTTCAGGGCATTGAAGCGCTCCGAGCCTGCTTCCACCGTGGTCATGATGCAGCGGCTGCACGGCTTGTCCACCCGAAACTCCACCTCGCCGATGCGGATCCGCTTCCAGCCATCCTCTTCGAAGGGGCGGGTGCCGCTTGCCACCAGGTTGGTACGAAACTGGCTTATCTGGTGCAAGGCATCGGATCTCAGGTTGAGATCCTCAAGGGAAGCCTGGCTGATGAGCAGCAAGGGGTAGCCGTCCGCAAAGCTCACCCGGGTGCCGGTCTTCTCCCGAAAACGATCGGATGCCTCCCCGAGCCAGAGCAGGCGCACCGGCTCCCTCGCCACCCGGCTCAGCCACTCATCGGCTTCTGGCCCGGTGTGCAGGGCGGTAAAGCGATCCCCCCAGACACCGGTGTGCTGAGGGGCGCGACTGAACGCCGCCTCCATGAGAGCAAGGGGGGGCAGACCCGGATAGCGCAGTTGCAGCCCCCCCTCGACGGGGGTGGCCACCACCTGCTGCAACTGGGGATGGGTGCGGGCGGTTATAAAGGTGCCATCCGGTTTGACCACCATGTAGCGGCGATCCCCGGCAAGTCCCTCCTGGGTCACCCGGGCGCGCTCCAGCGGCATGCCTGCCGTCGATTTGATGGGGTAGAGATGTATGCTGGCGAGGGTCGGCATGTCCTGGTCCTTGTGCTGTGGCGATTCCTGTGAAGAGGGGAAGATAACGATTCCTGTCCCGGGCGGCAATCTTCTCCTGCTGCCCACGTCGAGGGCGGCGAGGGGGCTCGGGCGACAGGCCCGAATGGCTGCGGGGTGTGACGAGGATCCGGTTGTGAAGGGGGCGACCCATAAAGCGCAACATTTATTGATCCTGATCCACCATGTCGTACAAAAAACGGCCCATTATCGGGCCAGCTTCCAGTTTCTGACGCTTTCGCTTCTTCCCTCTCCGGCCACCGTCTGCCCAGGCAAAACGGTATCAAGCGCATTCGGATGGGGCCTGTCACACAAAAAGAAGAAAGCAATGTATGAGCAAACAACTGGATATGACCCCACAGCCGGATCTCTCCCAGAAAACGGGAACAGGCCCGGTCCGTACCCGGCTGCCCGTCTGGCGGCCGGCCCTGCCACCTTGCAACCATGCCTGCCCGGCTGGCGAGAACATCCAGGCCTGGCTTGCCCTGGCCGAAGCGGGCCGCTTTGAAGCGGCCTGGCAGACTCTCATCGAAGAAAATCCCCTTCCTGCGGTCCACGGGCGGGTCTGCTATCACCCCTGCGAAACGGCCTGCAACCGTGCCCAGGTGGATGATGCCGTCTCCATTCACGCCATCGAGCGCTTCCTCGGCGACGAGGCGCTGGCCCGCGGCTGGCTGCCTGCGCCCCCCGCACCCGCCAGCGGTAAGAAGGTGCTGGTGATCGGTGCCGGTCCCTCCGGCCTCTCCTGCGCCTGGCACCTCAATCGGCTAGGCCATCAGGTGGAGATCCGCGAAGCGGGGCCGCTGGCCGGCGGCATGCTGCGCTTCGGTATTCCCGCCTACCGCCTGCCCCGTGACATGCTGGACAGGGAGGTGGCCCGCATCGTCGCGGCCGGGGTGACGCTGACTCTCAACCACAAGGTGGAAGACGTGCTCAAGGCGCGCGACGAGGGGGGCTTTGACGCCGTCTTCATGGCCATCGGCGCCCATCTGGCCAAGCGGGTCGATATTCCGGCCCGGGAGGCGGGCAAGATCCTCGATGCGGTGAGTTTCCTCGAGCAGGCCAGTCTTGCCGAAGAACAGGGCTTGCCACCGCCAAAACTGGGACGGCGGGTGGCCATCTACGGTGGCGGCAACACCGCCATGGACGCGGCCCGTACCGCCCGTCGCCTTGGGGTGGAAGAGGCGATGATCATCTACCGCCGCGACCGGGATCATATGCCGGCCCACACCTTCGAAGCCGATGAGGCCGAGGAGGAGGGGATCAAGATCAACTGGTTGCGCACCATCCGCCAGCTCGACAGTACCAATATCGAAGTGGAGGTGATGGCGCTGGATGCTGAGGGCAAGCCGGTGCCCACCGGCCAGTTTGAAACCCTCGAAGCGGACTCCCTCATTCTGGCGCTCGGTCAGGAGGTCGACCTCTCGGTGCTGGAGAGCATTCCCGGGGTACGGGTCAACAAGGAGGGGGTGGTGCAGGTCGGCGAGAACCTGATGACGGATGTGCCGGGTCTGTTTGCCGGCGGCGACATGGTGCCTTCCGAGCGCACCGTCACCATCGCCACCGGTCACGGCAAGAAGGCGGCGCGCCACATGGATGCCTGGCTGCGCGGTCGCCTCTACCACAAACCGCTTTCCTATTCATTGGTGGGGCCGGAGCAGTTGCAACTCTGGTTCCAGACCCACGCGCCCGCCAGCAGCCAGCCGGTCAAACCGGCGTGGGCGCGGGACGACTTTGGCGAGATCATCGGCGGGCTGGATGAGGTGGCAGCCCGCTACGAGGCGGCGCGCTGCTACTCCTGCGGCAACTGCTTCGAGTGCGACGGCTGCTATGGCAGCTGCCCCGAGCAGGCCATCGCCAAGTTGGGGCCGGGTCTGGGGTATCAGGTGGATGCCGAGCGCTGCACCGGCTGCGGTGCCTGCCACGACCAATGCCCTTGTCACGCCATCGAGCTGCGCCAACCGGAGGAGTCCCAATGAAACATGAACTGATCATGGTTGACGGCAACGAAGCCGCGGCCCGGGTGGCGTATCAGCTGAGCGAAGTGTGTGCCATCTATCCCATCACCCCGAGCTCGACCATGGCCGAACTGGCCGATGCCTGGGCGGCAGAAGGGCAGACCAACCTGTGGGGTAACATCCCTACAGTGGTGGAGATGCAGAGTGAAGGGGGGGCGGCCGGCACGGTACACGGCGCCCTGCAGGCGGGGGCGCTCGCCACCACCTTCACCGCCAGTCAGGGACTGATGCTGATGCTGCCCAACATGTACAAGATCGCCGGTGAATTGACTTCGGCGGTGTTCCATGTGGCGGCCCGATCCTTGGCGGCGCAGGGGCTGTCGATTTTTGGCGACCATCAGGATGTGATGGCGGCGCGCAGCACCGGCTTTGCCATGCTCGCCTCCGGCTCGGTGCAGGAGGCGCAGGACTTGGCCTTGGTTGCCCACAGCGTCACCTTGCAGTGCCGGGTGCCCTTTATCCACTTCTTCGACGGCTTTCGCACCTCCCACGAGGTGAACAAGATAGTCGCGCTGCACAAAGATGAAATTCGCGCCCTTATCGACAACGACTGGGTACGCGCCCACCGTGCCCGGGCGCTCAACCCGGATCATCCGGTGATGCGTGGCACGGCCCAGAACCCGGATACCTATTTCCAGTCCCGCGAGAGCGTCAACCCCTTCTACGAGGCGGTACCGGCGCGGGTGCAGCAGTGCATGGACAACCTGGGCGAGCTGACCGGCCGCCACTACCGGCTGGTGGAGTATCACGGCGCGCCCGATGCCACCGACGTCATCGTGCTGATGGGCTCGGGGGCGGCCACCGCCCGCACCACCGTGGATTGGCTCAACCGGCAGGATCGCAAGACCGGTGTGCTGGTCATTCGCCTCTATCGCCCCTTCCCGGTACAGGCGCTGCTTGATGCGCTACCGCAGAGCGTGCGGCGCATGGCGGTGCTGGATCGCACCAAGGAGCCGGGCGCCGGTGGCGAGCCGCTGCTGCTGGATGTGCAGAGCGCCCTTATCGACGGCTTGCAGCGCGGCCTTATCAAGCGGCTGCCGTGGCTCAGTGGCGGCCGCTATGGCCTCTCTTCCAAAGAGTTCACCCCCGCCATGTGCGCTGCCGTGTTCGAGGAGCTGGCATCCGATGCGCCGCGCCCGCGCTTTACCGTGGGGATAGTGGACGATGTGTCGGGCCTCAGTCTGGCCTGGCACCCCATCGGCGATCTGGAGCCCGCCAGCCGGGTGCGGGCGCTCTTCTTCGGCCTCGGTGCCGACGGCACCGTGGGCGCCAACAAGAACAGCATCAAGATCATCGGCGAGCTGGAGGGCTTCCACGCTCAGGGCTACTTCGTCTACGACTCCAAGAAGTCGGGCTCGCGCACCGTCTCCCACCTACGCTTTGGCCCCGAGCCCATCGACGCTCCCTGGCTTATCGAGCAGGCGAGCTTTATCGGCTGCCACCAGTGGGGCTTTGTCGAGTCGGTAGACCTGCTGGAGCATGCCGCCGAAGGGGCGACCCTGCTGCTCAATGCTCCCTATGAGCCTGACCGTGTCTGGGCCGAGCTGCCCGAGCGGCTGCGTGCCCGCATCCGCGCCCTCGATATCCGCCTCTACTGCATCGATGGGGATCGGGTGGCCGAGCGTAACGGTATGGGCAATCGCATCAACACCATCATGCAGACCTGCTTCTTCGCGTTGGCTGGCATCTTGCCGCGGGATGAGGCGATTGCGCTGATCAAGGAGAGCATCGAGAAGAGCTATGCCCGCAAGGGGCCCGAAGTGGTCGAGCGCAACTTCGCGGCGGTGGACGACACCCTGGCCCACCTCCATCAGGTGGCCATCCCGGCCGGTGAGGAGCAGATCAGCGACTATCCGCTGCCATTGGCGCCGGGTGGCAGCGAGTTTGTCCAGCGCGTCACTGGCGAGATGCTGGCGGGGCGCGGCGATTTGATCCCCGTCTCCATGTTGCCGGTGGACGGCACTTACCCCACCGCCACCAGCCGCTTCGAGAAGCGCGATATCGCCCGCGAGGTCCCGATTTGGCATTCGGATATCTGCATCCAGTGCGGCAACTGCGTCTTTGTCTGTCCCCATGGGGTGCTGCGGGCCAAGTTCTACCACCAGGACTGGCTGGCGAGCGCCCCCGAGGCCGCCCAGTCGGTGCCCGTCACCGCCAAGGGCTTCCCCGACAGCCGCTACACATTGCAGCTCTACCAGGAAGATTGCACCGGCTGCGGCCAGTGCGTGCAGGCCTGTCCGGTGCGGATCGGGGCAGATGAGAGCCATGAAGGCGAGCGCGCCATCGCCATGATGGACAAGGGGCCGCATCTGGCCGGCCAGAAACAGGCGCTCGGCTGGTTCGAGAGCCTGCCGTGGCCTGCCCGCGAGCGGGTGGATTTCTCCACCGTGCGCGGTGCCCAGTTCCTCGAGCCCCTGTTCGAGTTCTCCGGTGCCTGCGCCGGCTGTGGTGAGACCCCTTATCTCAAGCTGCTGACCCAGCTCTTTGGCGATCGCATGCTGGTGGCCAACGCCACTGGCTGCTCCTCCATCTACGGCGGCAACCTGCCGACCACGCCGTGGGCCAAGAACGGCGAAGGGAAGGGGCCGGCCTGGTCGAACTCATTGTTCGAGGACAACGCCGAGTTTGGCTTTGGTTTTCGCCTCACCGCCGATCAGCACCACGGTCAGGCGGTGGCCGCCTTGCAGGCGATGAAGGGAGAGATTGGCGCAGAGCTGGTCGAGACGCTTGTCAGCGCCCCGCAGCGGCTGGAGTCACAGATCCGCGCCCAGCGTACCCGGGTCGCCCAAGTGCGGGAGCGGCTGGAAGAGGTGAAATCCGGCAAGGCCCGCGAACTGCTCTCCTTGATTGATCAGCTGGTGCGCCGCTCGGTCTGGATAGTGGGCGGCGATGGCTGGGCCTATGACATCGGCTCGGCGGGGCTCGACCATGTGCTCGCCTCCGGCCGCGATGTGAACGTGCTGGTGATGGATACCGAGGTCTACTCCAACACCGGCGGTCAGATGTCGAAATCGACCCCGCTCGGCGCCGTCGCCAAGTTTGCGGCAGGGGGCAAGACGCTGGCCAAGAAGGACGTGGCCCTGCAGGCCATCGCCTACGGCAACGTCTATGTGGCCCGCATCGCCTTCGGGGCCAACCCGCAGCAGGCGCTGCAGGCCTTGCGGGAAGCCGAGGCCTATCCGGGCCCGTCGCTTATCATCGCCTACAGCCACTGCATCGCCCACGGCATCGACATGGAGCAGGGGCTGACCCAGCAAAAACGCGCCGTGGCCTCCGGTCACTGGCCGCTGATGCGCTACAACCCGGTACTGCGCAGCGCGGGGCAGAACCCCTTCAGCCTCGACAGCCTGCGCCCCTCCATCCCCCTCGCTACATACCGCCAGGAGGAGACCCGCTACCGGGTGCTGGCCCAGAGCCACCCACAGGAGGCCGAGCGACTGATGCAGGTGGCGCAACGAGTGGCGTGGCAGAAGTGGGCCACCTACGAGGAGATGGCCACCCGCGAGGCCAGCCAGTTCCATCCGCCGGTGTGATCATGGGATGAAACAGGTATGACAAAGCGGGCCTGTTGGCCCGCTTCGTTTTCCGGTGCCAAGGGAAGTGGCCGTTGCCGCGCCTTGGGGCGGCCAACAAAAAGCCCGGCGTCGGGCCGGGCTGGCAGGATAAGTTGCTTATCCAGGTATTCGTCGAGGCGTCTAGTGTGGATGTTGTTTGAGGATGTCGTATATCTCCTCTTTCAGTTTAAGTTTCTGTTTTTTCAGATCCTTCACCTCGGAGCTGTAGTCGCTGGCGTGGTGTTTCTCCAGCTTTCTGATCTCCGCATCCAGGTCGTTGTGCAAGTCAAACTTCTTCTGGAAATGGACATCACTGCTCTTCAGTTTCGAGATGAGATCTCTGTACTCCGGAAACATGTAATGAAGCCTCCTTGTTGTCATTTGATTGTGCCTGCAAGACCAAAGTACCCCTTACTGCCGGGGAGAAACGTGATCCCGATCCAATTCGGGGCCACGGAATTGCTGCATGGGAAGGGTGATTTTTAACTGTTTGAATTACATGATGATTGCCTGCTGACCCTGGGGCAGCAGAGGAAAGAAGCGGGATCCGCTTCACATTCGGGAGAGGGGGGCTGCAACGGGGCGGGCAACAAAAAGGGGCGCGAGGCCCCTGACTGGAAACGGGTGAGCCGTTTACTCTTTTTTCTTTTTCTTCTCGGGCAGGGGCTTGCCGTCTCTGGCAATCACCTTGCCCGCCTCGAAACCGATCTGCGCCGCCAGCTCTTCCAGATCCGGCGCCTTGGCCTCGTTGCCGATGGCGTACTGGTAGTTGGCGATGGAGATCTTCTCCGCCACCGGTGTGCCCGGCACGATGGGTTCGCGCCAGCCCTGACCGATGTGGGCCACCAGGGTGCCGTTCATGATGAGCTCGCCGACGATCTCCTGGGTGGGGATGCCCTTGCCATAGGTGAGGCCCTGCGGGTGCTTCTTGCCGACCAGGGGCTCTTGGCTTGCGGGCATCAGCTTGGTGCGGATCAGCCACTTGGGCGATTTGGTCTTGCCCACCGCCTTGCCGGTCTGATATTCGTTGATCTTGATGGTCTTGATCATCTGGGCCGTGAACTCCTTGGTCAGGGCCTTCTGGGCTTCGCTGGTCTCGTCGATGACGATGGGGGCCACATACCAGGTCTGGGGAGCCTGCGCCTTGGGGGTCGTCGGGGCGGTTTGCGCCATGGCGAGCGGGCTGAGCAGGATGGCCGTCAACAAGAGTCCGATTTTCTTCATGGTGATTCCGCTTATGTTTCTACAAGAATTTTGTTTTGCCAGCGACGACTGCGCCAGCGCCAGAACATGGCCAGACCGCGCACCCACTCGTCGCAGGCGAGGGCCAGCCAGATGCCTACCAAGCCATAGCCCTGCATGATACCAAGGAAATAGGCCAGGGGAACGGCAATGCCCCACATGGAGACGAGCGCCATGTAGAGCGGGAAACGGGCATCCCCGGTGGCGCGCAGGGCGTTGATCACCACCAGATTGAAGGTGCGACCGGGTTCGAGGATGAGGCTGATGAGGAAGAGCTGCGCCACCTGGGTGATGATGTCGGCGTCGTCGGTGAACAGGCTGATGATGGCGCGGCCGTTGAGGGCGGCGGCGATGGCGATGGCGGCGGTGACGATGAGGCCGAGTTTCAGGCTCTTCATCAGTTGGCGATAGGCCTGATCGAAGCGTCGGGCCCCCGCCAGGTGGCCGATGATGATCTCGTTGCCAAGGCCGATGGAGAGGCCGAACAACAGGATGAACAGGCAGATCTGGAAGAAGTAGGACTGGGTCGCCAGCGCCTTGTCGCCGAGCAGGCCGACGAAGGCGGTCACCACCATGAACTGCAGCATCCAGGAGAGGTTCTCCCCCGCCGCCGGCAGACCGATGTGCAGCACCTTGTCCAGCATGGCGCGGCTTGGGCGGACGATCTCGGGCAGACGCAGCCGGATGCCGGTCTTGCGCGCCACCAGCCATACCAGCAGCGCCACCCCGACGATGCGCCCCGCCACCGTGCTGATGGCGACCCCGGCGACCCCGAGCTGGGGCAGGCCGAACCAGCCATAGAGCAGCAGCAGGTTGCCGACGAAGGTGATGAGGTTGACGATGAGGGTCACGTACATGGCCTGGCGGGTGTGGCCGTGGGCACGCAGGGTGGCGGCCAGACAGAGGGCCGCCGCCTCCGGCAGCAGGCAAAGCCCGATGATCTGCAGGTAGAGGCTGCCGTCGCTCATCAGGTGGGCAGGCAGGTTCATCAGCGCCAGCATGGTGCCGGCCCCCGCCATGACGCCGACCGCGGCCACCAGTCCCACCAGCAGGTTGAAACCGATGGCGGTGTGGATGACGACGCGGGCTTTTTCCTTGTCTCCCGCCCCCAGATACTGGGTGATCACCACGCTGGTGCCGATGCTGACGAAGCTGAACAGGGTGATGGCGAGATCGAACACCTGGTTGCCCACCGCGAGGGCCGCCACCCCCTGATAGGAGACGTGGCCCACCATGAAGGTGTTGAGGGCCCCGGTCAGAAAGTGAAGGGCCAGATCGATGAACAGTGGCCAGGTCAGGGCGAAGAGGGAGCCCGGGCCTGCGTGGGATTGAGTCTGCATGGGATATCCAGGTGCTGGCGATGGCCCTCGTCAGGGCCAACTGGAGGGGCATTTAACACCAAGCGGGGGCGGGGTGCAATCCTGGTCGCAGGAGGAGGGGCCTGTGACCGGGGGATGTCTCTCAGACCGGCGTGGCGCCGGCCTCCTGCTCGCTGGGGCGGGTGAGGCGCGCCGAGTCGGGCAGGTCGTCATCGTGCGGCCAGCGGGTGAGCAGGGCATCCGTGGTGCTCTCCACCCCCTCGTCGTCCCGGAACACCGGCTCCCGGTAGCAGCGGGTCATGCGCAAGGCCTGGTACATGTCGGGGCAGAGGATGATGCCATCCTCGCCGACCCGGATCCCCGCCTGTTTGAACCACTGGCTCATCTGGCCGTGCCGACCGGCCATCACCATGTGGATGCCGCGCCGCTTGAGCTCCTTGTGCAGCTCTCCCACCATGCTCATCACGCTGATGTCCTGATGGGTGAAGCAGGCCACCGCATCCACCACCAGGCACCTGGGATTGTGGGGATCCTGCACCAGCAGTGCCAGCACCCGCCGCTTGAAGTAGGGGGCGTTGAAGTAGGTGAGCGGGGAGTTGAAGCGATAGACCAGGATGCCGGGAATCGCCTTGGCCTGCTCGTTGTCCCCCAGGGTGCGCACCACGCCCTCGTCGTCCATGCCGAGCAGCTGGTCGGTGGGGCGCATCACGTTGCGCAGGAACTGGAACAGCCCCAGCAGGACTGCGAGGGTGATGCCCGGAATGACCCCCATGGTGAGCACGCTGACAAAGGTCACCAGGGCGAGCCAGAAGGCGGCGCGGTCCGAGTCGCGCAGGGCCAAGAGGCCGCGAAAATCCGTGAGCGACAGGGAGGCCATCACCAGCACCACGCCGAGGGCGGCGGTGGGAATGTATTGCAGCGGTGCCGTCAGGTAGAAGGTGACCAGGGCGATGACGGCGGCGGCGATGATGGAGACCAGCTGGCTTTTGCCGCCGTTGGCGTCGTTCACCGCGGTGCGCGAATCCGCCCCGCTGATGGCAAACCCCTGGGAGGCGGCCGCCGCCAGGTTCGCCATGCCCAGCGCCCTAAACTCCTTGTCCGCATCAATCTCGTAGCCATTCTTGGCGGCGAAGCTGCGGGCGGTGAGCATCATGGAGACGAAGCTCACCATGGCGAGGTTGAGGGCGGGCAGCACCAACTCACGGATAAGCCCGGGGGGAAAGTCCGGCATCTGGAAGGCGGGCAGCCCCGAGCCGATGGTCCCCAGGGTGGCGATGTCGACACGGCCGAGATTGAACAGCCACACCAGGGCCGCCGTCACCACCATGGCCACCATGGAGGAGGGCCAGGCCGGTCTGTAGCGCTTGGCCAGCAGCAGGGTGAGCAGGGCGGTCAGACTCATGGCCAGGGTGGGCAGATGGGTCTGGGTAATGTAGCTGGTGCCGTTCAGGATCCGCTCTATCAGGTAGCGCTCGCTGAAGGTGAAGCCGAAGATCTTGGAGAGTTGGCCCACCATGATGGTGATGGCCACCCCGTTGAGCAGCCCCATCAGGATGGGGCGGGAGAGAAAGTCTGCCAGCACCCCCAGTTTGAAGCGGCTGGCGATGAGGCACCAGAAGCCGGTCATGGCGGTCATGGTCATCACCAGTTGCCAGTGACGGGTGGGATCCCCGGCGGCGAGCGGCGTGACCACGGCGGCGATCACCGCGCAGGTGGCGGCATCCGGACCGACGATGAGCTGACGGGAGGTGCCAAAGAGGGCGTACACCACCATGGGCAGGATGCAGGAGTAGAGGCCGACGATGGCGCCCACCCCGGCGAGCTCCGAATAGGCGATGGCCACGGGCAGGGCCACGGCCGCGACCGAGAGGCCAGCGCGAAGATCCGGCATCAGCCAGGCCCGCTGGTATTGCAGCAAGGCGGCGAGCCCCGGCAGCCAGCGCTCGAGAGAGAAGAAATCGCGCATTATTTAACCCATTGAGTTACAAACATCTTTTTCTTAGTGTGCCCAAGGTTGTCGGCCCTTTGCAATCCGCTCATGGCCAGTTCACCACAAGGTCAGGCCAGATGCGTTGCCACTCCTTGGCCCTGACCCGTTCGCTAAAGATACGGCTCTCCTGGCGACAGCGCGGATTGGGGCTCACCACCAGGGACCAGTTGGGGGCAAAGCCGTAGGGGGCCAGCCACTCGAACGCATCATCTGCCAACAGGCGGACTCCGATGCAGGTGGGTATCTCCACCCAGTGGCTGAGGGCCGAGAGCGAGCTGGCAAAAGGAGGCACCTGCTGGCGCAGATGCATGCGGGCCTGGTTGCGCACCTCCCACTGCTGGCCCGGCATCCTGGCGGCGAGCCAGGCTTCGTGATCGGCCTCCTTCAATCCAGTCGGATCAGCGCTGTCCAGATAGATAAGGTCGATGTCGTTGAGCGGGGTGGGCTCGGCCTTGTCATGGAGGTGATCCCAGATGAGGTTGCGCACAAACCCCGCCCCCAGGGCCCAGTCGGGCAGAGCCAGCTCCCGCGCAGCCCGGAGGCAATCCATGCGCGGGTGATCAGCCCGCAGCAGGGCCTCGGTGCAGGCCCGCAGGTGTGCCTCCCGCAGCGGCCCTGCGTCAACCTGCATTGCGGCGCAACCAGACGTCGATGTAGCTGCAGCTCGGCACTATGGTGAGCCCCTCAGAGAGGGCCCAGTCGTAGAAGCGGCGGGCCAGCTTGTCGGCAATCCCCTGTCCGCGCAGCTCGGGGGGAACCTGGGTGCTGTAGGCGTCCACCGTGGTGGCGTCCAGCCGGCGATAGGCAAGGCGGGAGATCTTGCCGTCCACGGTGCAGACAAATTGCTGCTGATCGGCCTGGTGAAGGATGTCGCTCATCGGGGGTCCTCTTTGGGTGAATGGGAAGATCAGAACATGGCGGACAGGGTTTGCCAACGCCATTCTTTGCGCCCATGGCGGGCTCGCTTACACTGGCCGGCCTGCGAATGGTCGCAAGGCAAGGTATAGAACATTGAGAGAGGATGGATCCGTCATGGCCTTCGCCACCCTGGACGATCTGATAGGCAACACCCCGCTGCTGGCGCTGCGCCGCATCAATCCGCACCCCGGCGTCACCCTGCTGGTGAAGCTGGAGGGCAACAACCCCGCCGGCTCCGTCAAGGACAGGGCGGCGCTGAACCTCATCAGGCAGGCAGAGGCGAGTGGTCACTTAGCGCCAGGAGCCCGGCTCATCGAGGCCACCTCCGGCAATACCGGCATCGCGCTGGCCATGGTGGCGGCGTCCCGGGGTTACCGGATGCGACTCATCATGCCGAGCAACATGAGTCAGGAGCGGCGCGACGCCATGCAGGCCTACGGCGCCGAGCTGGTGCTGGTGGAAGAGGGCATGGAAGCGGCGCGAGACCTCGCCCTGGCCATGCAGGCGCGGGGGGAGGGGCTGGTGCTCGATCAGTTCAACAACCCCGCCAACCCGGATGCCCACTACCGCTCCACCGGCCCCGAGATCTGGCGCCAGAGCGGCGGGGCGGTCACTCACTTCGTCTCGGCCATGGGCACCACGGGCACCATCATGGGGGTCTCCCGCTACCTCAAGGAGCAGAACCCGGCGGTGGCGGTGATCGGCCTGCAACCGGCCGAGGGGAGCCAGATCCCCGGCATTCGCCGCTGGCCCGAGGCCTACCGGCCCGCCATCTTCGAGCCTGCGCGGGTCGATGGGGTGCTGGATGTGACACTGGAAGAGTCCCTCGTCATGATGCGCCGCCTGGCGCGGGAGGAGGGGATCTGCTGCGGTGTCAGCTCGGGTGGCGCCGTGGCCGGGGCCTTGCGGGTGGCGGCAGAGATCGGGCAGGGGGTGGTGGTGGCGATCATCTGCGATCGGGGGGATCGCTACCTCTCCACCGGGGTCTTCACCCCCGATGCCTGACGGGCAAGGGCCCGTTACTCCCAGGCTCGCTCCAGCAGGACCAGCAACTGGTCCCTGTCCGCATCCTTGCGGTTGTAGAGCAGGGCGCCATCGTTGATGGCGAGATCCCGGATCCCGGGCAGCAGCGCCTTGTCGGTGAGGCCCGCCTCCCGCAGGGTGCGGGGCAGCTTGACCGTCTGCCACAGGGTATCGCGCAGTGCCTGCAACGCCTCGATGGTGGCCTGGGGTCTCCCCTCGGCCGGGGTCGCGGCAAAGCGCTCCGGCCCCACCAGGGGCAGCAGCAGGCGGGCGAGCTCGGGGTCGATGCCGGGCCGGTTGTAGTCGAGCACGGTGGGCAGGAAGAGGTTCATACAGAGGCCATGGGGCAGGTGGCAGCGCGCCCCCAGACTGTGGCCGAGGGCGTGCACCAGCCCCACCATGGAGTTGGAAAACGCCATGCCCGCCAGGGTGGAGCCCTCTGCCAGTTGCAGCCGCAGGCCCTTGTCCGTCGGGTGGGCCAGCACCCTGGGCAGGGCGGTGGCAATCTTCTCCACCGCCATCAGGGCCAGGGCGTCACTGACCGGGTTCTTGCCGTTGCCGATGAAGGCCTCGATGGCGTGGGTCATGGCATCCATGGCGGTGGCAGCGGTGATGGGCAGCGGCAGCCCCAGGGTGAAGCGGGGATCCAGCACCGCCAGCCGGGGCAGCAGGAAGGGGGAGGTGAAGGGCACCTTGCGCCCGCTCCCTTCATCCTTGATCACCGCCACCAGGGTCACTTCGGAGCCGGTCCCCGCCGTGGTGGGGACCACCGCCAAGGGGTTGAGGGGATGGGTCAGGCAATCCGCACCGGCATAGTCGAGCAGCCGTTCGCCCCCCAGGGTCGCCAGTATGTTCACCGCCTTGGCGGTGTCGATGACGGAGCCGCCGCCAAGGGCTAGCAGGCTGTCACAGCCCAGCTCCCGGTAGTGGCGGGCGATCCGCTCCACCACGGCGGTGGAGGAGTCTGCCGGGATCTCGTCCCAGATGGCGGCGACCGGCAAGGCCCCTTCGGCCATCACACCGGCCAGCAGGGTGGCGAGCCCGCTGCCGCTGACCCCCTTGTCGGTGAGCAGCAGCGGGCGGCCAGCCCCCAATCCCCTCAAGGCATCCGGCAACTGCTCCAGTGCCTGCTCCCCTGCCATCAGCTTGACCGGGCAGAAAAAATCGTAATAACGGCTCATCCCGTTCTCCTCGTGTTCAACCGGTCAGCAGACCCAGATAGATGTGGCAGGCCCGCGCGAGCTTGCGATGCGGGTCCGGGTAGTGGCGAAGCAGGGGCCGCGCGATGAAGGCGGGCAGGATCAGGCTCTGCAACTGCTCAAGCGCCCGCACCAGGTGCATGGCCGCGTCGAGATCCCCCTCCACCAGCAGCCGGTTTTCGCAAAAGGCCTGGTTGATGCCGAGGCGAAAGCTGAGGGCGCGAAAGGCGACGGCGGGGTGCTTGAAGCGCACCCGCAGGAGGTGGTGGCCGTCATGGGCACAGGTCGAGTGCGCCCTGCCAGCCTCCTCACCGCAGTGCCAGCGCCCCGCGAACTTGTAGAGACTCAGCCCCCGGGTCATGCCGTTTACCTCGAGCCTGATGGTGAGGCCGTCCGGCAGGGGGGCAAGCTCGCGGCGCACCGCCTCGTCGACCCGGGCGGCGCGGCACAGGGTGCGGCCGATGATCCAGAGCAGGCTGCCAATCCAGAGGCGTCTGCCGGTGGCAAGCAGGGCGTCAGGGCGCATGGGAACCTCCGCTGATGGCGGACCAGAAGAGGGTGAAGGCGCTCTCCTGCCAGTGGGGGTCTTCTCCCAGTTCACGCTGATCGACAAAGAGGGAGGCGCAGGCCAGAAACTGGCCCTGGCACACCTCCAGCATCAGGGCAGGCGGGGCCGACATCAGCTCGCCGCTGGCCTGGCCCCGGGCGAGCAGGCTCGGCAGAAAATGCAGGGTCTCCGCCAGGATCTGGCTGCGCAGGGGGCGGGCCAGCAGGGGGGAGTGGAAAAAGCCCAGCACGAACCTGAGCTCACGGGGGTGGGCCTGCATCCAGCCCATGGCCTGGTGCCAGTAGTGGCGGGCCTGCGCCTGGAGCGGCAGGGCGGCATCGGCCTCGGTGATGGCGGCGCCAAGGCGCAGCTTGATGTCCTGGTAGAGGCACTGGATCAGCACCTCCTTGCTGGGAAAGTGATGAAACAGGGTGCCATTGGCCACCCCGGCCGCCTTGGCGATGCGGGCGGTGGCGGCGCCCTGCAGGCCATCCTCCGCGCACAGGGCCAGGGCGGCATCCAGGATCTGGCGGCGTTTGTCGGTCATGGTTTCTCGCATCTCGCCTCCTAGCGCAGGAACAGGGCCATCATCAGCCGCTGGTACCAGCGCCGATAGGGGGGGTGAATGAGGGAGCCTGTGCTGAAGCGCCCGCGGCGCAGCACGGTCTTGGCCTTGGAGAAGGTGAGAAACCCCTCGCGGCCGTGATAGTGGCCCATGCCGGAGGGACCGATGCCGCCGAAGGGGGCATCGTCCGCCGCCACCTGGAACAGGCTCTCGTTGATGGCCATGCCCCCGGCGTGGGTCTCCCGAATGAGGCGGCGCTGCAGCGTCTCGTCCAGGCTCATGAGATAGAGCGCCAGGGGGCGGGGCCGGGCCACCACATAGGCCAGGGCCTCCTCGATGTCGTCATAGGGCACCAGGGGCAGCAGGGGGCCGAAGATCTCCTGCTGCATCACTTGGCAGTGGCCGGGTACCTCGGTCAGCAGGTGGGGCACCAGTTTGCGGGTGGCGTCATCCCGGGCGGGCGTGACGCAGGGGTGGGTCTGGGCGCCGGCCTGCCTCGCCTCTTCCAGCCAGGCGGTGAGCCGCTCGTACTGGGGAGCGTTGATGATGGCGCCATAATCCGGGCTCTCGAGCCCTTTGGGGTAGAGGCGGCGAAAATGGGCCTGATAGGCCTCGATGAAGGCCTGCTCCTGCCCCCTCGGCAGCAGCACGTAGTCGGGGGCCACGCAGATCTGGCCGGCGTTGAGGCTCTTGCCGAAGATCATCCGCTCCACCGCCAGGGCCAGGGGCATGTCGGGGGCGATGAGACAGGGGCTCTTGCCGCCGAGCTCCAGGGTGAGGGGGGTGAGCTGGGGGGCGGCCGCGGCCATCACCAGCCGACCCACCGCCGTGGAGCCGGTGAAGATGAGATGGTCGAAGGGGAGGGCGCTGAAGGCGGCCGCGATCTCCGCATCCCCCTCGATGACCACCACCTCGTCACCGCAGAGGGCCTCATCGAGCAGGGAGCGCAGCACGGCGTTGGTGTGAGGGGTGAACTCGGAGAGCTTGATCATGGCGCGGTTGCCGGCGGCGAGGGCGCCGATGAGGGGCCCGAGGCTCAGCATCACCGGGAAATTCCAGGGCACCATGATGCCGACCACGCCGAGGGGCTGATAGTGCACCTCGACCCTGGCGGGGGCCAGCAGCAGGCCGGAATGACGGCGCTCCGGTTTCATCCACCCCTTGAGCCGTTTCAGGGTGTAGTTGATCTGCATGACGCAGGGGAGCACATCGGCGATCAGGCTGTCGTAGTCGCTACGCAGGCCATAGTCCCGGGCCAGGGCCTGACACAGTGCCTGCTTGTGGTGCAGCAGCCCCTGCTTGAGGGCGTCAAGTCTGGCGAGGCGGGACGCCAGATCCGGCATGGGGGTGGCCTGGCTGGCCTGCCTGAGCCGATGCAGCTGCTCGGGGAGGGAGAACTTGTCCGGTGAGGCGGGGGTGACGGTGGTGTCCATGGCATGCTCCGCACGAAAAGTGACCGACTGATTAGTCGGTCCAAATCTAGCGATTCGTTGCCGACTTGTAAACCGGGTGAGGGCAGAGGGTGGCTGCCAGTGGGCAGCGTTGCCCGGAACTGTGTCCGGGCTCCCATTTTTGAGGCATCCGGATTGGTCTTCTATCTAATAAGGGGTAATTGTGGGGCACCAACTCGGAGGGAGAACCGCACATGACCAGGGAATTGCATAGCCTGCTGGCCCGGCTGGATGACGTGATCGCGCGCATGCCGGACAGTTTCAACACCTATGAGTTTGCCCAGAAGCTGGCGCTGCAACATCAGCAGGAGTATTTCGCCGCGGGCCACTCCCTGGCGGGCCAGGAGAAGAACCTGCTGCGCCTGCTCCACGAGAAGATTGCCCTGGCGCTGGCGAGCCATGAGGACGTCATCGAGGGGGCCCTGCTGCCCTGCATGACCCCCTGGGGAGAGCGCGCAACCTCGCCCCGCTGGCACCGCAAGCACTGACCCGGCAACAACATGAAAAGGCCCCGAGGGGTCTTTTCATGTTTGGGGTCGCACCTACTGGACCAGCCTGCGGGCCTGCCAGTAGCGGCTGTTCCAGTAGACGTTGTCGAGGCGCGAGCGGATCACGCCCTTGCTGGTGGAGGCGTGGATGAACTCACCTGCCCCGGTGTAGACCCCGACGTGGTACTGCTGCCAGCCGGTCTTGAAGAAGACCAGGTCCCCGTGCTGGAGACGGTATCTGTCCACCGGGCGGCCGAGGCTCGCCTGGGATTCCGTGGTGCGGGGCAGGGTGAAGCCCAGCACCTGGCTGTAGGCGAGCTGGGTGAAGGCGGAGCAGTCGAGACCGGCGCGGCTGGTACCGCCCATGCGATAGGGCACGCCGCGCCACTGCTGATAGAAGTTGTCGAATGCGCCGCTCTGGCGCACGGGAGGGGGAGGCTCCGGCGTGCTGGAGCAGGCGGCGAGAAGCAGGGCCAGCAGGGGCAGCAGCAAGGTGCGAAACATCTCAACTCCTTGATAGGGCACGGGGTTCATCATAGACGATGATCCTGCCTGGAACCTGAATGACAACGGCATTGAGGAGTGGCCGCCTGTGGGGGCAGCCACTGGATCACCCCGCCGGTTTGGGGGTAATGAGCGGCGTCAGCAGCTCGGCAATCTTGTAGAAGGTCTGTACCCGGGTGGTGCTGGGGCGCCACACCAGGCCTATCTCCCGATAGGGTTTCTCACCGGGCAGGGGAATGGCCACCAGGTCCGTGTTGTCGAGGATGCCCGCATCTATGGCCATCTGGGGCAGGAAGGTGGTGCCAAGACCGGCCCCTACCATCTGCACCAGGGTGTGCAGACTGGTGGCGGCGAACGGGTTGATCTTGCTCTTGTCCCGCAGCCGACAGGCGCTCACCGCGTGCTCCGTCAGGCAGTGCTCCCGCTCCAGCAGGAAGATGCTCTGGTTGGGCAGCTCCTTGTAGTCGAACGGCATGTGCAGGCCCGCCGCCATGTGGGAGGGCATCACCATGTGGAAGGGATCCTGGCCGACGGTCTTGCTGTGGAAGCCGCCGATCTCCACCGGCAGCGCCAGGATCAGCAGATCGAGCTGCCCCTGCTCCAGCTGCTTGAGCAGATTGGTGGTGGTGTCTTCCCGCAGCAGCAGCTCCAGATCCGGATAGGCCTTGCCGCACACCTGCAGCAGCTTGCTCAGCAGGAAGGGGGCGATGGTGGGGATGCAGCCCAGGCGCACCGTGCCGTGCATGACGCCCCCCTGCTGCTGCCCCAGTTCCATCAGATCCCGGGCGTCGGAGAGCAGGTTGCGCGCCCGCGCCACGATTTCCATGCCGACCGGCGTCATGATGAAGCTCTTGTGATCCCGCTCTACCAGTTGCAGGTTCATCATGTCCTCCAGGGTCTGGATCCCGGTACTCAGGGTCGACTGGCTGACATGGCAGGCCTTGGCGGCGCGGTTGAAATTCTTGTGCTCGTCCAGAGCGACCAGATACTGGAGCTGCTTCAGGCTGGGCCAACGTTGCATAGGAGAAACCCGATCGATGCTATCTATTTGATTTGATTAATCTACCATCGAGAGGCACCGTTGTCGCCGACAAATCGGTGCCCCCTGGCAGGCGCACTGCTTCACGCACATGGGGGCCTGCGCCGATGAGCTGGCGACCCCTGATGCGTCAGGAGCTTATCCCCTTGTGCCGCGCCATTGAAGGGGCGCCGCCATGGGATGTGACGGGGATCGGCCTTCCGGCGGGGCGCCCTGCGCGCAGGAGCGGCCATAAAAAAACGCGCCGGTGGGCGCGTTTTTGCAGAAGGGGGACGGACTATTCGTCGAAGATACCGAAGTGATCCTTGGCGAAGTTGACCCGCTGCTCCACGTTCATCTTGACCTGACCCAGCTTCTCGATGGTCTTGAGGTTGGGCACCAGGCCGCGACCGTTGGCGATCTGGATGGCAAGGCCCGGACGGGCGTTGAGCTCCAGCAGCATGGGGCCGCGGAACTTGTCCAGCACCATGTCGGTCCCGATGTAGCCAAGACCGGACATCTCGTAGCAGGAGGCCGCCAGGTTGAGCAGGGTGTCCCAGTGGGGCACCTTCAGATCATAGAGATCCAGGCCGGTGTCCGGGTGGTGGCGCAGCGGGTTGCCAAACTGCACCGCCCGCAGGGCGCGGCCGGTGCGCAGGCACAGGCCCACCCCCACGGCGCCCTGGTGCAGGTTCGCCTTGCCATCGGAAGCCGAGGTCGAGAGGCGCATCATAGCCATCACCGGGAACCCCTTGAAGATGATCACCCGGGCATCGGGGACCCCTTCGAAGGAGTAGCCGTCGAACACGTCGTCGAAGTTGATGAGCCCTTCCACCAGCGCCACGTCGGGCTTGCCGCCGAGGGAATAGAGCCCCGCCAGGATGTTGGAGACATGGCGCTCCAGATCCTGGCCGTTGGCGGCGCTGCCGTTGGGCTTGTAGAAGAGGCCGTCCTCCTGGCGGAGGATCACCAGGATCCCCTTGCCGCCGGAGCCGCGGGCCGGCTTGATGCAGAAGCCCGGCCAGTCCTTCACCAGCTCGGTGATGCGAGTCACGTCGTGCTGCTCGCGGATGGTGCCGATGAGTTCAGGCACCGTCACCCCCGCATCCAGCGCGATGCGCTTGGTCTTGAGCTTGTCATCCACCAGCGGATAGAGGCGGCGCGGGTTGTAGCGGCTGATATAGGAGTGGTTGCGCTTGTTCATGCCGAGGATGCCTGCCTGGGACAGGCTCCACGGACTGGTGTATTTCTGCCAGAACCACATCTGTTACTTGTCCTTACCCGGGGTGGCACCAGACTTCATCTCGTCCACCAGCGGCTTGAAGCGCTTGAGCTCGCTCAGCTTGTAGCCGGTGTAGTTACCCATCAACAGCACGGTCGCCATCAGCACCAGCTGCAGGCCGAGGAAGTTGAAGGTGAGGTGACGAATGAGCTCGTTGTCCATGGCCAGGTAGGCGATGACCGCCACCAGCAGGGAGCCGCCGCCCTGGCGGAACACCTCTTTGGGACCCTCTTCTTCCCACAGGATGGACATGCGTTCGATGGTCCAGGAGAGGATGATCATCGGGAAGAAGGTGATCTTCATGCCGTCGGTCAGCCCCAGCTTGAAGGCGAACGCCGAGAAGATGCCGATCATCGAGATCACCATGATGATGATCGCCGATATCCGGGCGACCAGCAGCAGGTTCAGCCTCGAGAGGTAGGAGCGGATCACCAGGCCGGTGCCGACGATCAGCAGGAAGCCGATGAGGCCGGTGACCAGCGAGGTCTGGATGAAGGCGACCGCGATCAGCACCGGCATGAAGGTGCCGGAGGTCTTGATCCCCACGATGACCCGCAGGAACACCACCATCAGCACGCCGATGGGGATGAGCAGCAGACCCTTGAACAGGGCTTGCTCTTCCAGGGGCAGGCTGTGGATGGAGAAGTTCATCATCTCGGATTTTTCGAACTTCTGGGCCAGGGCCACGTTGACCGGTTGCTCCTGCTCGATCATCGAGAAGGTGACGCGGGAGTTGTGACCGCCGGTGACGTCCAGGAGGGCGCCGGAGTTGTACTCCCACAGCAGCAGGTTGGCCGGTTGACCCTGTTCACCGCTTTGCGGGTTGAACAGCTTGTAGTCGGTCGGGCTGTTGAAGACCTGCAGGTAATCCACCAGCTCCTGACGGCGGCGGCCATCTTCCAGACTGAGGGCGTGAACCACCCGGGCCGGGACGTCCGCGTTGTTGAGCAGCTCGGCAATCAGATTGGCGCGGCTCTTGTGGGACTTGAGCAGCTCGGCGTTCTGTTCCTGCTTCTCGATCTCCTTGATGATCTCGCGGGTCAGGGTGTAGCCGTCGGCGGAGCGCTCCTGGGCGCGCTCCAGGATTTGCTTCATGGCCGTGGCGTAGGGCTCGCTCTCGATCTGCTTCTCGATGGCGGGCGGCTGCGGGTTGGCGGCGGGCTTGGCATGGGCATCGGCCATCATGTCGACCCGGTAGTAAAGCTCCTGACGGCCGGAGGCGGTGCGGATGGACCACTCGGCGCGGGCATCCCCATCTTTTTCCACGAACGACAGGCCATAGCCCGGGCTCGCGGCGTTCTCGTTCATCAGGGTGAAGCCGGGCTGGGTGCCCGGAATGGCCAGGGAGGCGATCACCGGCTCGCCGGTGGCCTCGAACTCGAGCTTGGCTTCGATGGACCAGATCTGGCGCTTTTCACCCGGCGTGAGCGGGACGTCCAGCGCGATGTGATGATAGAAGGTCATCCCCAGGCCGACGATGTAGAGCAGGGCGACCAGCAGATAGAACGGCTTACGGGAAACCATGGATTATTTCACATCCTTGAGCTTGGGTTTGGGTTGGATATATTCGCGGGCCACGTCGACCACGGCGATGTCTTTGAGGAATTCACGGCCCAGCAGCACGGGGAAGGTCATGTCGCTGCGGTCCTTCAGGGTAAATTCGGCCTTCTCGGTCATGTCGCCGATGCGCACGGCGAGGCGGACCACGGGGCGACGGTCGAGATCGTCGGCGGAAGCCTGACGGACCCGCACGTGACGCACCAGGGGCGCTTCAATCTGGATCTTGTCGTCCATCTCCTGGTGGCTCAGGAAGAAGCGCACCCAGTTCTTGCCGTTGCGCTCGAAGATGGTGATCTCCTGGGCGCTGATGGAGGAGGTAGTTGCGCCGGTGTCGACCCGGGCCTGGAAGGCGTCGTTGGCGGCGTCAACCCAGATCCACTCCGCTTCACCCACCAGCAGCTTGCCATCGACGGTGTGGCCCTGGCTCGGCGCCGGGCACTTCTCGGCGGGAATGGGCATGGCCTTGGGCGGCTCGGGAGGCAGGGTAGCCAGCTTGCTGTCGACTTTCTTCACGGACTCTTTCATGTTGGTGACATCGGTGTTGAGCTGAACCAGCAGGTGCTGTTGCTGCACATACTGCTTCTGTTGCTGTTCCATGGATGTTTGCAGACGTTGCTCGCTCAACGAGATCTCGTTGCGCAGCTCGGCCAGCGTCAGGGTCGGGGCCGGGGGGGCTTTTTCCATACTGACACACCCGCCGAGACTGAGCAGGGAGAGCAGGGTCATTCCTTTTAATTTGCTTTTCATGTCATTCATTTAACTGTGCTTCCTGGAATTGGGTCAGTGTAACTTCCACAGCCGCCATCGGCTAGTCTTTGGCCTTTCTGGCGATCAGTACGGCACGTTTGGGTGCCGGGTATCCTTCGACCGTGAGTGCAGGATTGTGTGGATCCAGATAGTCACTCAGGGACTCGTTAATCATCCAGTCGGTACGACGCTGTTCGTCGGTGCTGGTCATATTCTCGTCGACGATGCGCACCTCGGTGAACCCGCAGCGCTCGACCCAGCGTGTGAGGGCCGCGCTCGAGGGGAGGAACCAGACGTTGCGCATCTTGCCGTAGCGATCGGAGGGCATCAGCACCTGGTTTTCGTCGCCGTCCACCACCAGGGTCTCGAGCACCAGCTCCCCATCGTCTTTGAGCTGGTTGCGCAACTGCTCGATGTGCTCGATGGGGGACTTGCGATGATAGAGCACCCCCATGGAGAAGACGGTGTCAAAGGCCCGCAGATCCGGCAGCTCCTGGATACCGAGGGGCAGCAGGTGGGCGCGCTGGTCGTTGCCTGCGAAGTGGCGAATGGCTTCGAACTGGCAGAGGAACAGCGGGCTCGGGTCGATGCCGACCGCCAGTTTCGCCCCTTCCCCCACCATGCGCCAGAGGTGGTAGCCGCTGCCGCAGCCCACGTCCAGCACGTAGCGGCCCTGGAGCGGGCTGATGTGGGGCAGCACCCGATCCCACTTCCAGTCGGAGCGCCACTCGGTGTCGATGTGGATGCCGTGCACATGGAAGGGGCCCTTGCGCCAGGGCATGAGCTGGCGCAACAGGCTCTCGGTCTTCTTGCGCTCACCCTCTCCCAGGCTATCGGAGCCGCCGATGGCGACCCGCTCTTTGAGCTCGATCCGGCCGGGGGCCACGACGGGCAGCTTGGCGAGGGCGCGGTTCCAGCGCGGCAGATCCCCGTGCAGGTTGTCGTGCTGCCAGGCGTGCAGCTGGGCGGGCAGGGTGTGCAGCCAGTGGCTCAACCGGTTCTTGGCGATCAGTTGATAAAAATGGGCGAAATCGATCATGGCTTAGTTGGTGTCGCTGGCTTTGATGGCAATCATGGAGCCGAAGTTGAAGCACTGGAACCAGAGGTCCAGGTGGGTGAAGCCGGCGTCCCGCAGGCGCGCCTGATGGACCGCCAGGGTGTCGGTACGCATCACGTTCTCAAGGGCGGTGCGCTTCTGGCTGATTTCCAGCTCGCTGTAGCCGTTGGCCCGCTTGAAGTCGAGGTGCAAGTCGATGAGCAGCTCGTTGACCTGCTCGTCATCGAAGCGGAACTTCTCGCTCAGGATAAGGATGCCGCCGGGGCGCAGGCCGTCAAAGATGCGCGCGATGAGGGCGGCCCGCTTCTCGGGGGCGACGAACTGCAGGGTGAAGTTGAGCACCACCACGGAGGCGTTCTCGATGGGGATGTCGCAGATGTCCGCCTCGATGAGTTCCACCGGCACCTCGGACTTGAAGCCCGAGAGGTGAGCGCGGGCCCGCTCGATCATGGGGTGGGAGAGATCCACCGCCGTGATCTGGCAGCCGGGCTGGGTGACGTGGCGGCGCATGGCCTGGGTCGCGGCGCCGAGGGAGCAGCCGAGATCGTAGAGGCGGCTCTGGGGCTGGGCGTAGCGGGCGGCCATCATGCCGATGGCGGAGATGATGTTGCTGTAACCGGGCACCGAGCGCTGGATCATGTCGGGGAAGACGTCGACGACCTGCTCGTCAAAGCAGAAGTCTCCCAGACGGGCGATAGGGGCGGCAAAAATCTGATCGTGCATGCTGACGCAACCTGACAGCCGGTGTGGTGGGCGGCTGTTTTATTCAATTGAATCTTGGGTGGACGGGCATCGAAATGGCGTCGTCACCGGTTGACGAACGGGGTGGCTTGCTCCGGGATCCTTCGGGCTGCCCCTGTTCGCAACGGGCCATGGTCCGGGCCCTCAGGGTGCCGGGCTGGGGTGGGCAACGCATTGCCATGCACCCAGGCCCGGGACCTTACTTGGGGCGCTAGTGTAGAGGAAAGGCGGGCGTTTGTCTTGACGCCAACCCCGGTGGGACCACAAAAAAAGCGGCTTTTTTTGGGGACGGAGAAGGGGCGGGGAGGGGGCCGCTCAAAAGGGCAGCACCCCCTGGCGGGCGCGATCGTTTTCTCCTGGCCAGGGGGCCATCTCCTGGCCGAGCAGGCGGCTGATCTGCCGTGCGAGTTCGGGGGCCTGGGCATTGTCAGCGGTGTGGACAAAGAGGTAGAGATCCTTGCCCTCCTGGAGCCATCGTTTCCAATGTGGCAACCATGGTGGCAAAAATGGGTGATTGTCCTCGATTTGAGGCAAACCAATCAGGCGCACCACCGGGGCACCCCCCGTGGCCAGCAGATGGACCGGCAACCTGGGTTTCTTGCCCTGGGCATCGATCATGGCGGCCGTGGTGGCGGGCACCGAGAAGAGCGGTCGGCTGTCGAGCATGATGCGATTGATGCCCCGCGCCATCAGCATCCGGTTGAGGGCCCGTTCCGCCTCCCCCTTGGCGAAGAAATCGGGGTGGCGCACCTCGAGGGCATAGGTGAAATCCTGGGGCAGCCGCGCGAAGAAGGCATCCAGACGGGCCAGCCCCTCTGGCCCGAAGCGGGCGGGCAGTTGCAGCTTGAGCAGCCCCAGCTTGTCATGCAGGGGGGCCAGCAGGCGGATGAAGGCCGTCACCTGTTTGTCCGCGCTCACCAGATCGCTCTGGTGGCTGATCTCCTTGGGAAACTTGAAGCTGAAGCGAAAGTGGTCGGGGACCGCATCAGCCCAGCGCTGCACCGTCTCCGGGGTCGGTGAGGCGTAGAAGGTGGTGTTGCCCTCCACGGAGTTGAACACCCGGGCATAGTCGGCGAGGTGCTCGGCGGGCCTGGCATTCATCCCCAGCAACTGGCCGGGCCAGGCCGGGTGTGACCACTGGGGCAGGCCCAAATAGAGGCTCATGATGGTTCCTGTCGGCAGGTTGGCGCACTTTTGCCCTCCTTTTTGCGCCAGAACAACAAAAAACAGGGTAAAGGGGGCTGCGGGCCATTTTACCCAAATGGAGGTTTTCCTCTATAATGCCAACCCTTTTGTTTGCCACATTGTCGTAATGCGCGCGACCGAGCCCCCGGGTGACGATGATCGCGGCCCGGCAGTGGCCAGACAACGACGCCAGCCGATACCCCGGCGCCCACTCGTCATCCCGGTCGGGATCGGGGGCATGCCTGGGGCGGCGGCAAGAATCCGGCTCGGGGAGCCGGATGACCCGAGACAGATTTCAAACCGGGCAAGAAGCAGGATCTGGCCAGCTGTGAGACAGACGGTGCTTGCCAGTCGTGCCCGGCGACCCAGGATGAACCGTCTCTCTACCATTTCGAAGGAAGAAGTCCATGCGCTCTATCTATTGCGGACAGGTCAATGAGGCCCATGCCGGGCAGACCATTACATTGTGCGGTTGGGTCCATCGTCGTCGTGATCTCGGCGGCCTCATCTTTATCGACATGCGCGACCGCGAGGGCATCGTGCAGGTGTTCTTCGATCCGGACAAGCCGGACGCCTTTGCCCTGGCCTCCGAGCTGCGCGGCGAGTTCTGCATCCAGGTGACCGGCGTGGTGCGTACCCGCCCCGACTCCCAGCGCAACAGCGACATGGCCACCGGTGCCATCGAGGTGTTCGCCCACGAGCTGACCATCATCAACCGTGCCGAGCCGCTGCCCCTTGACTTCAACCAGGTCAACAGCGAAGAGGTGAGCCTCAAGTACCGCTACCTGGATCTGCGTCGCCCCGAGATGGCCAAGTACCTGAAGACCCGTGCCAAGGCCAGTGCCTTCGTGCGCCGCTTCATGGACGAGCACGGCTTCCTCGACATCGAGACCCCGATGCTGACCAAGGCGACCCCGGAAGGGGCCCGTGACTACCTGGTGCCGAGCCGCGTGCACAAGGGCAAGTTCTACGCCCTGCCGCAGTCCCCCCAGCTGTTCAAGCAGTTGCTGATGATGTCCGGCTTCGACCGCTACTACCAGATCGTCAAGTGCTTCCGCGACGAAGACCTGCGTGCCGACCGCCAGCCGGAATTCACCCAGATCGACGTGGAGACCTCCTTCATGACCGCGCCCCAGGTGCGTGAAATCATGGAAGAGATGATCCGCAAGCTCTGGCTGCACATCCTGAACGTGGACCTGGGTGACTTCCCCATCATGACCTTCGACGAGGCCATGCGCCGCTTCGGCTCCGACAAGCCGGACCTGCGCCTGCCGATGGAGCTGGTGGACGTGGCAGATCTCTTGACCGAGGTGGAGTTCGCCGTGTTCGCCGGTCCTGCCAAGGATCCGAAAGGCCGTGTGGCGGCCCTGAAGGTACCGGGTGGCGCGGAGCTGTCCCGCAAGCAGATCGACGAGTACACCAAGTTCGTCGGCATCTACGGTGCCAAGGGCCTGGCCTGGATGAAGGTCAACGACGCGGCCAGCGGCCTCGAGGGCGTGCAGTCCCCGGTGGCCAAGTTCCTCTCTGACGCCATCGTGCGCGAGATCCTGGCCCGCACCGGCGCGATGGATGGCGACATCATCTTCTTCGGCGCCGACTCCAAGAAAGTGGTGTGCGACGCCATGGGCGCCCTGCGCCTCAAGGTGGGCCGCGATCTGGGTCTGGTGGAGAACGTCTGGAAGCCGCTCTGGGTCATCGACTTCCCCATGTTCGAGGAAGACGGCGAAGGCGGTCTGGCGGCCATGCACCACCCCTTCACCGCCCCGAGCAACCTGGGCCCGAGCGAGCTGAAAGCGAACCCGGTGGGCGCTTACGCCAACGCCTACGACATGGTGATCAACGGCTACGAAGTGGGTGGCGGCTCTGTGCGTATCCACAACAGCGAGATGCAGGCCACCGTGTTCGACATCCTGGGGATCACCCCGGACGAGCAGCGCCTGAAGTTCGGCTTCCTGCTGGATGCCCTGAAATACGGCACCCCGCCCCACGCCGGCCTGGCGTTTGGTCTGGACCGCCTCAGCATGCTGCTGACTGGCACCGACAACATCCGGGATGTCATCGCCTTCCCGAAAACCACGGCGGCCGCCTGTCTGATGACGGACGCCCCGAGCTTTGCCAACCCGACCCAGCTGGGCGAGCTGGCGATTGCGACCACCGTCAAAGACGAGTCGGTGTTTAAAGGCAACAAATAAGAAAGGGACTGGCCGCTAATGCGGTCAGCCCAATAATTCTCTAATTGATTGAAATATAACGGAGAGTCCCTATGGCAGGTCACAGTAAATGGGCCAACATCAAACACCGCAAGGCGGCGCAAGACGCCAAGCGCGGCAAGATCTTCACCAAGCTGATCCGCGAAATCACCACCTCCGCGCGTCTGGGTGATGCGGATCCTGCCAACAACCCCCGCCTGCGTGCGGCGGTAGCGGCAGCCCTGACCAGCAACATGACCCGCGACACCATCAACCGCGCGATCGCCCGTGGGGCCGGCGGCGGTGACGGCGAGCAGCTCGAGACCATCGTGTACGAAGGGTACGGCCCGGCCGGTTCCGCCGTCATGGTGGAGTGCTTGACCGACAACCGCAACCGTACCGTGGCCGAAGTGCGTCACGCCTTCAGCAAGTGCGGCGGCAACCTGGGGACCGACGGCTCCGTGGCCTATCTGTTCACCAAGAAGGGGGTGCTGACCTTCGTGGGCGCCGATGAAGACGCCCTGATGGACGCCGCGCTGGAAGCCGGTGCCGACGACGTGGTGACCGAAGAAGATGGCACCATAGAGGTCTACACCACCCCGAACGACTTCGGCACCGTGCTGGACGGTCTGGAAGCTGCCGGCTTCAAGCCCGAGAGCGCCGAAGTGACCATGATCCCCTCCACCGAGGCGGAACTGGATGCCGAGACCGCGCCCAAGCTGATGCGCCTCATCGACATGCTGGAAGATCTGGACGATGTGCAGGAGGTGTACCACAACGGCTCCATCTCCGACGAGATCGCCGCGACCCTGTGATCCCCCAGGGCAAGGGGAGGGCGACCACAACGGTCCTCTGCCCTGGCTCCGACGAGATCGCCGCGACCCTGTGATCCCCCAGAGCAAGAGGGAGGAGGCCATAACGGTCCTCTTCCCTGGCTCCGGCGAGATCGCCGGCCTCTCGCGACCCTGTTCAGGTTCGCGAACACACAGGTGCGACACCTTGTTTACCTTCGCAAAAACGGCAGCCCGGGCTGCCGTTTTTTTATGTGCCAGACCGCGCACCTCCCCTTGTGGTTCGATTTCCTCTCTTAATGTTCGCTTAAGTTTGCCGTCCTAGGATGACCCCGTATCTGGATCTCCCTGGCTCTTGTCCTGTTTTTCAGGGCCGAGTGTCGGGATGGTCACCACGAAGCCTGCTGGCAGGTTGTTAGTTCCACTGGTTTGTCGGAGTCTCTCTATGCGTCTCACTCTGGGAGTGATGAAGGTCAATCTGTTGCTGGTGCTGCTGTTTGCACTGGTCTTCAACTGGCCCATTTTCCTGCACTTTTATCGCATTCTCAGCGCCCTTGAACACGTCAAGGCGGGGTTTGTCCTTTCCATTCCCCTGGTACTGGTGGCGGCCCTCAACGCGGTGTTCCTGCCCTTTACCTTCCGTTATCTGCTCAAGCCCTTTTTCGCCTTGCTCATCCTGACCGGCTCCCTGGTCAGCTACGCCATGCTCAAGTACGGGGTGATCTTCGACATGGGCATGATGCAGAACATCATCGAGACCAACAGCGGGGAGGCGGGCTCCTACCTCAACGGCTCCGTGGTGCTCTGGTTCCTGCTGACCGGCCTGCTGCCGGTGCTGGTCCTGCTGTGGGTGAAGATTGAGTACCCCCGTCCCTGGTACAAGGGACTGGGTCTGCGCCTCGGTTCCATCGCCCTCTCCTTGCTGTTTCTGATGGGGGCTGCCGCCCTCTATTACCAGGATTACGCCTCGGTCGGGCGCAACAACAAGTCCCTCGGCAAGGAGATAGTGCCCGCCAACTATGTGCATGGGCTCTACAAGTACGCCCGGGATGTGGTCTTCGCCACTCCCATTCCCTACCAGCAGATCGGCACCGATGCCAGGGTGATCGGCCAGCATGAGAAGCCGACCCTGATGTTCCTGGTGGTGGGGGAGACGGCCCGCAGCCAGAACTACTCCCTCAACGGCTACGAGAAGGAGACCAACGGCTTCACCGAGAAGGAGGCCAATGTGGTCTCGTTCAGGAACGTGCGCTCCTGCGGCACCGCCACGGCGCTCTCCGTGCCCTGCATGTTCTCGAACATGACCCGGCGCGGCTATGACGAGGCCAGGGCCCAGTCCCAGGACGGCTTGCTGGACGTGCTGCAACATGCCGGGATCTCGGTGCTCTGGAAGGAAAACGACGGCGGCTGCAAGGGGGTGTGCAAAAACGTCCCCACCATCGAGATTGAGCCCAAGGCATTCCCCGCATACTGCTCCGGCAATGCCTGTCATGACGAGGTGCTGTTGCAGGGGCTGGATCAGCAGATCGCCGACATGCAGGGCAAGCAGGGCAGCAAGCTGGTGGCCTTCCACCTGATGGGCAGCCACGGTCCGACCTACTATCGCCGCTACCCGGCCGCCGATCGCGTCTTCCTGCCGGACTGCCCGCGCAGCGACATCGAGAACTGCAGCAACGAAGAGCTGGTGAACACCTATGACAACACCATCCGCTACACCGACAAGGTGCTGGCCCAGCTCATCGACAAGCTCAAGAGCCTGGAGAGCCAGTACAACGTGGGGCTGGTCTATCTGTCGGATCACGGCGAATCCCTCGGCGCCATGGGGCTCTATCTGCACGGCACCCCCTACAAGTTCGCACCGGACGATCAGACCCGGGTGCCGCTCCTGACCTGGTTCTCTCCCCAGTTGCAGGCAGACCGTCAGCTCAATCTGGATTGCCTGCAACAGGAGGCAGCCAGCAAGCGCTTCTCCCACGACAACCTGTTTCACTCCATGCTCGGCATCATGGACGTGCAGACCCAGGTCTATGACGGCAAGCTGGATCTGTTCAAACCGTGCCGGGCAGGGTGAACCACGGCGTCCGATTACGCCGCTACGGGGCTAATCGAACCTACGCTCTGTTCAAACCTTGTAGAGCGGGGTGAACCGGCGATAACAGACCATAAAAAAACGGCAGCCACTGGCTGCCGTTTTCGTATCCGAAGGGGTGGGCCTACTTCTGCTCCATGATGATCTGCAGCAGATCCCCTTCCAGCAGGGAGCGCTTGACCAGGGCGAAGCCGCCGATGGTGGGCTGGTTCTGGAAGCGCGCCTTCACGATGGGCAGGCCGCGATGGAAACTTGGCAGAGACTGGTGTTCGACGCAGCGGCGGATGGCCGGGATCAGGATCTCTTCGGCGGCGGTGATTTCACCGGCGATGAGCACCTTCTGGGGGTTGAACAGGTTGACCGTGATGGCGATGGCGCGCCCCAGGTGCTCCCCCACGTTCTCGATCACGCTGCGGGCCAGCTCGTCACCGGCCACCGCCGCCTTGCACACCTCCTGGATGGTGATGTGCTTCTCTTGCAGCGAACTCAGGTGACCGCGGCTGATGAGCTCCTTCACCTTGTCGACGATGGCCTCGTTGGAGGCGATGGTCTCGAGGCAGCCGAAGTTGCCGCAGTGGCAGCGCTTGCCGAGCGGTTCGACCTGGATGTGGCCTATTTCACCGACGTTGCGGTTCTGGCCGAGAAACACCTTGCCCTTGGTGATGATGCCAGATCCCGTCCCTTGGTGGACACTCACCAAGATGGAGTCCATGCAGTCGCGGGACTCGCCGAAGAAGTGTTCGGCCAGCGCCAGCGAACGGGTGTCGTTGCCCACGTAGCAGGGGAGGTTGAAGTGGTGCTCCAGGAGCTTGGCGAGCCCCAGGTTGCGGATCTGGTAGGTGGGGGTGTAGATGACCATGCCGGATTCCGGGTTGACCAGACCCGGCATGGTCAGCGCGATGCTGATGAGGTTGCGGCTGCGATCCTGATTGGCGTCGATGAAGGCGCCAATCTCCCGCAGCAGCATGTCCACCACGGGTTGCTGCTCGATCTCGGTCACCTGGGTGATGTGTTGATCGAGCTCCTTGCCGTCGAGGTCATACAGGGAGAGCTGCAGGTAGCCGCGACCCAGCTTGGCGGACACAAACTGGAAGCGATGCTTGATGGTGGTCAGGGAGATGGCGCGGCGCCCGCCAGTGGAGGCTTGCGGCGAGGTTTCCCTGATGAGACCGTGCTCGATCAGTTGCCGGGTTATCTTGGTCACGCTGGCCGGGGCCAGCTGACTCAACTCGGCAATTTTGACCCGCGAGATGGGCCCCTGCAGGTCAATGAGGCGATAGACGACCGCACTGTTTACCTGCTTGATAAGATCTACGTTTGCTATTTGTCCGCCAGTCATAGTGTCACTGTGTTGTGTAGTGTCCGTTAACCACGGTCCCGCAGACCGCGAAGGCCTGATCAAAGACGGTGAGGTTGGCAATTTTTCCGACCTGGATACTACCGAGACGCGAGTCCCATCCAATGGCGCGAGCGGGGTAAAGGGTGGCCATTCTCAGTGCTTCGTCGAGCGGCAATCCGACCTGTTTGACCAGATTTTCCACCCCTTCGATCATGGTGAGGGCGGAGCCGCCGAGTGTACCATTCTCATCGACGCACTGACCATCGCGGAAATAGACGGTTGCGCCGCAAAAATCAAATTTCTCAAAGCCTTCCGGTGCACCTGCCGCCGCGGTGGCATCGGTGACCAGCACCAGCCGCTCCCCCAGCATCCTGTGCGCCAGGCGCACGTTGGCCCAGTGTACGTGGTGGCCGTCGACGATGATGCCCGCATAGACATCCTTGCGATCGTAGATGGCACCGACCACGCCGGGCTCGCGACCGTTCAGGGTCGGAGTCATGGCGTTGTAGAGGTGGGTGGCAAAGCGCATGCCGTTGTCAAAGCCCGCCATGGCCTGGTCGTAGTTGGCGGCGGTATGGCCGGCGGAGACCAGGATGCCGGCTTCCACCAGACGGCGGATGTGCTCGGGCTTGTTGCGCTCCGGCGCCAGGGTGATCTTGGCGATGGCGTCCGCGTTGTCGCAGAAGAAGTCGATCATCTCGTCGGCGGGCTGGCGGATCTGTTCGGCCGGGTGGATCCCCTTGCGCTTGAGGTTGGTATAGGGCCCTTCCAGATGGACGCCAAGCACCTCGTTGGGGTGGGCGGCCATGTAGTCGCGGGTGACGGCGACGGCCTGCTTCATGTCCGCATCCGGGCTGGTGATCAGGGTCGGCAGGAAGCTGGTGGTCCCGGATTTCAGGTTGGCCGCCTGCATGGTGGCCAGGGTGTCCGTGGTGATGTGACCGTTGAACATGACGCCACCGCAGCCGTTGAGCTGCACGTCGATGAAGCCGGCGCTGAGGTTGGCGCCCTGGAGGTCAATCTGCTCGATGCCGGCGGGCAGTTCTGCCTGGCGGGAGATGGCGACAATCTTGTCGCCATCGATGACCACGCCATAACCGGTCAGCACGCAGCTGCCGGTGTAGAGAGTGCAATTAGTCAGAGCGTACATGGGGGCTCCTCAGAGGTGTTTGATGTTGTCGGCTTCCAGTTGCTGGAAGTAGCGCACCGTCTTGACCTTCAACTCCATGGTGGAAGGTTCGTCGCACACCACAATCCCTTTCGGATGCAGTTGCAGGGTGGAGATGGTCCACATGTGGTTGACGCTACCCTCCACGGTGGCCTGCAGGGCCTGGGCCTTGGCGTGACCGACCACCAGGATCAGGATCTCTTCGGCGTCCATCAGGGTGCCGACACCCACGGTCAGGGCCAGCTTGGGCACCTGCTCCATGTCGCCGCCAAAGAAGCGGGAGTTGGCGATGCGGGTGTCTTCGGTCAGGGTCTTGACCCGGGTACGGGAAGCCAGGGAAGAGGCCGGTTCGTTGAAGGCGATGTGGCCGTCATTGCCGACGCCGCCCATGAACAGGTGGATTTTGCCGTAGGACTTGATCTTGTCTTCGTAGCGCTGGCACTCGGCCACCAGATCCTCGGCGTTGCCATTGAGGATGTTGATGTTTTCCGGGCGAATGTCCACGTGATTGAAGAAGTTGTTGTGCATGAAGCTGTGGTAGCTCTCCGGATGTTCCTTGGGCAGCCCCACGTACTCGTCCATGTTGAAGGTGACCACGTTCTGGAAGCTCACCTCGCCGGCTTTATGCAGCTCAATCAGGCGCTTGTAGGTGTTGAGCGGGGTGCCGCCAGTGGGCAGACCCAGCACGAAGGGGCGCTCGGCAGTGGGTTTGAACGCATTGATGCGGTCAACGATGTAACGGGCAGACCAGAGACCCACCTGGCTGGCAGACTTCAACGGGATCAGGCGCATTCTATATACCTCAGTACGGTTGCCGCACAGGGAATGACGGCAAGGGACCAGACACGGATTCAAGTTGTTTTATAGCGTAAATAAAGATTGCGAACTAAGCCACATCTATCGGCTACCTTTATCTCTGTTGAGTGATAATGATCACGAAAGCTGGTTTATTAATTTGCGCAGCGAAATAAAACACATAGACTGCCAATCAAGCCTTGATGGCTTATGCGTCGAACGTGATAAGCACTTAATTTCTAGAAAAACACCAACTAAGGAGAGGAACCGTGAACATTCTCGGTTATTTGCAAAAGATCGGCCGTGCCCTGATGGTGCCGGTAGCGGTATTGCCTGCCGCCGCGATCCTGATGGGGATTGGCTACTGGATTGACCCGAACGGTTGGGGTGGCGGAAGCCCTCTGGCTGCGTTTCTGATCAAGGCGGGCGCCGCCATCATCGACAGTATGCCCATTCTGTTCGCCGTCGGCGTCGCTTACGGCATGTCCAAGGATAAAGACGGTTCCGCCGCGCTGGCCGGTCTGGTCGGCTTCCTGGTGGTCACCACCCTGCTGAGCCCGGGCGCCGTGGCCCAGATCAAGGGTATCCCGGCCGACCAGGTGCCGGCAGCCTTTGCCAAGATCAGCAACCAGTTCGTCGGCATCCTGTGTGGTGTCATCGCCGCCGAGCTGTACAACCGCTTCAGCAGCGTGGAGCTGCACAAGGCGCTGGCTTTCTTCTCCGGTCGTCGTCTGGTGCCGATCGTGACCTCCGTGGTGATGATCGTCGTCTCCTTCATCCTGATGGCCGTCTGGCCGGTCATCTACGGTGGCCTGGTGAGCTTCGGTGAATCCATCGTCAGCATGGGCTCCACCGGTGCCGGCATCTATGCCTTCTTCAACCGTCTGCTGATCCCGGTCGGTCTGCACCACGCCCTGAACTCCGTGTTCTGGTTCGACGTTGCCGGCATCAACGACATCCCGAACTTCCTGGGTGGCCAATCCTCCATCGACGCCGGCAAGGCCGTCGTGGGCGTGACCGGCATGTACCAGGCCGGCTTCTTCCCCATCATGATGTTCGGTCTGCCGGGTGCCGCACTGGCCATCTACCACAGCGCGAAGAAAGAGAACAAAGAGAAGGTTGCGTCCATCATGATCGCTGCCGCCTTTGCCGCCTTCTTCACCGGGGTGACCGAGCCGCTCGAGTTCTCTTTCATGTTCGTGGCGCCGGTACTGTACGTCATCCACGCCCTGCTGACCGGTATCTCCGTGTTCATCGCAGCCTCCATGCACTGGATCGCCGGTTTCGGCTTCAGCGCCGGTCTGGTGGATATGGTGCTCTCCAGCCGCAACCCGCTAGCGACCCAGTGGTACATGCTGCTGGTACAGGGTCTGGTCTTCTTCGGCCTCTACTACGTGGTCTTCCGCGCAGTGATCGCCAAGTTCAACCTGAAAACCCCGGGTCGTGAAGATGACGAAGCCGTGCCGGTACAGGCTCAAACCACCGACCGCACCGAGCTGGCCAAGCAGTATCTGGAAGTGCTGGGTGGTCAGGACAACCTGGTGACCATCGACGCCTGCATCACCCGTCTGCGTCTGACCCTGAAAGACCGCAGCATCGTTGACGAGCGTAAGCTCAAAGCCCTGGGCGCGGCCGGTGTGGTCAAGCTCGGTGAGCAGAACCTGCAGGTGATTCTGGGCCCATTGGCCGAGATCATCGCCGGTGAGATGAAAGCCCTGCGTTAATCGAGCGACTCGCTCACCTCAAGTCTAAGTCCATTGTTGACATAACTAAGGGCCCCGCCTCGGGGCCCCATATAAAAAAAGCCAAGAAAATCCAACCTTTACTTCAAATGAGAGCAGCAGTTATGAACTTGAAACATTCTCTGTTAGCCATTGCCATGTCTACCGTTTTCGCCGGTCCCGCACTTGCAGCTGATGCTGCCAGGCAAGCGGTGGTCGACGCCCTCGCCAGCAACCTCGTCGTCAAGTACGAAGTCGTCACCAATGACGGTGCCGGCGCCGGTCTTGACTGCCAGGCGCTGGGCTCCGAGTGGGCAAGCTGCGGCGTTGCCAAGCTGCACCTGACCAATACCGGTGCCGACGTCACCTCCAAGGACTGGAGCATCTATGTCTCCTCCATCCGCCGCATCCAGCGGGTGGACAACGACCAGTTCACCATCACCCACCTGACCGGCGACCTCTATCGTTTGACGCCGACCGAGAAGTTCCAGGGCTTTGCCAAGGACGCCACGGTCGAGGTGCCCCTGGTGGTGGAATACTGGGTATTGTTCGAATCTGACATCATGCCGAACTGGTATGTCGCCAGTGAAGGGGCCGAGCCGAAAGTGCTGGCCAGCATGAGCAACATCGACGATGCCAGCACCTACGAGAAGCCGATGCCTGCCGATGGCTGGAAGCGCACCAAGGATGACAACAACATCCTGATGAACAGCGAGACCCGTTTCGCCGCGAACCAGACCAGCACCCTGCTGCCTGCCGGCAAGATTGACGACCGCATCCTGCCGAGCCCGATGAAGCAGGTGGTCAAGGCCGGCCCGCAAGTCGACTTCTCCACCATCAAGCTCAATGCCCTTGACCTGCCAAGCGATCGCGCCGAGGCCCTGAAGGCGCAACTGACCAAGCTGGGTGTTACCCTCTCCGACACCGGCTACCCGGTCACCATCAAGCTCGGCAGCAAGCTCAAGCAGGCCGAAGGCTACGACATGACCATCGGCAAGAAGGGCACCGTCATTCAGGGGCACGACGTTGACGGCGCCTTCTGGGGCGCCCAGTCTCTGATCTCTCTGCTGGGGGTTGACGACAAGCTGGTGAGCCAGATGAGCGTCGAGGATGCGCCGCGCTTTGAATACCGTGGCATGCAGACCGACGTGGCCCGTCACTTCAGAAGCCCCGAGACCATGAAGAAGCTGGTTGACCAGATGTCCGCCATGAAGCTCAACGTGCTGCACCTGGGGCTGACCAACGATGAAGGCTGGCGTCTGGAGATCCCGGGCCTGCCGGAGCTGACCGACGTCGGCAGCCAGCGTTGCCACGACGAGTCCGAAACCAAGTGCCTGATGCCGCAGCTCGGCTCCGGCCCCACCAGCGACAACCAGGGCTCCGGTTTCTACAGCAAGGCGGACTACATCGACCTGGTGCGTTACGCCAAGGCCCGCGGTGTGACAGTGATCCCCGAGATCAACATGCAGGCCCACGCCCGTGCCGCCGTGGTCTCCATGGAGGCACGCTACAAGCGTCTGATGAGCGAGGGCAAAGAAGCCGAGGCCAATCAGTTCCGTCTGACTGACCCGGCCGATACCTCCAACGTCACCTCGGTACAGTTCTACGACAAGATGTCCTTCATCAACCCCTGCCAGCCGGGTGCCGCCACCTTCGTGGCCAAGGTGATGGACGAAGTGGCCCAGATGCACCAGGCCGCCGGCCAGCCGCTGACCGCCTGGCACTACGGTGGTGACGAGGCGAAGAACATCATGCAGGGCGGTGGTTACCAGGATCCGGCCGTCACCAAGAAAGAAGATCTGGTGGCCTGGAAGGGCAACGTCGACTCCAGCAAGCAGGACAAGCCGTTCGGCAAGTCCCCCATGTGCCAGAAGATGATCGACGATGGCAAGATCAAGGATGTGGCCGAGCTGCCGGTCTACTTTGCCAAGGAAGTGAGCGAGATGGTCAAGGGCCACGGCTTCTCCACCCTGCAGGCGTGGGAAGATGGCCTGAAGTACGCCACGGATGCCAGCGTTTTCGCCACCGACAAGACACGGGTCAACTTCTGGGAAACCCTCTACTGGGGTGGTTTCAACGAGGCGATGAAGTGGGCGCACAAGGGCTATGACGTGGTGCTCTCCAACCCGGATTACCTCTACTTCGACTTCCCGAACGAGGTACACCCGGCTGAGCGCGGCTACTACTGGGCAACCCGCTTCAACGACACCCGCAAGGTGTTCGCCTTCGCCCCGGAAAACCTGCCGCAGAACGCCGAGACCTCGGTTGACCGCGACGGCAACGCCTTCGTGGCCAAGGGTGACCAGGATCCGGTCAAGTTCAAGGGGATCTCCGGTCAGCAGTGGAGTGAAACCGTGCGCACCGATGCCCAGTACGAGTACATGGTCTATCCGCGTATCTTCTCCGTGGCCGAGCGCGCCTGGCACAAGGGCGGCTTCGAGCTCGATTACGTGAAGGGTCGCGAGTTCTCCGGCACCACCAAGCACGTGAACAAGGCCACCCTGAACAAGGAGTGGAACCAGTTTGCCAACGTGTTGGGTCAGCGTGTGCTGCCCAAACTGGACCAGGCCGGGGTGGAATACCGCCTCTCCGTACCGGGCGCCAAGGTGGTGAACGGTGTGCTGGAAGCGAATGTGGATCTGCCGGGTCTGCCCATCCAGTACAGCCTGGATGGCAAGAGCTGGAGCGCCTACGACGCTGCCGCCAAGCCGACCGTGGATGGCAAGGTCTACCTGCGTACCACCAGCTTCGATGGCAAGCGCACCAGCCGCGTCACCGAGCTGAACTGATAGCTAGCCTTCAATCCATAACGCAAGGTGGGTCGCAAGACCCGCCTTTCCCAAGGTCGATGGCCATCGGGTTTGGGAAAGGTTGACTCTGCGTGTGAACCTTTGTTGTGTGTGTTTTGTCTGTTTTTCATCACTTGAGACCCCGCCCCGTGCGGCAATGCTGTTCACTTAAGAGAATTTGAGTTCCAGTCCACGTAGTATCAGGGCTAAAAAATGAGGGAGGCATGATGCCTCCCTCTTTCTATTGCAAGCCACGCTGGATAAAGGCTGAAGGAACATCGACTGGAAACAGCCTTGCTCCCCCAACTCAAGTCGCATTTATGAATAATTAGTCAAAAATGTGCTTATCTGAACAGCATTGCGCCCCGTGCGGGGCTTTTTTTGACCAGGATCTCTGCAATTTCTCCCGTTTCGCCGTTTTTGGTGCGCCAATGACCCGAATTGGCCAAATTCAGGTTGAGGCAGGGCGCGTAATGAGGGATCATACCCGGCTTGACGGCGGGGGTATGAGGGTGCCAGCCGGCACAACGTCCGCCAGTGACGCATTTTTGAGGTGAGCCATGAGTCAGGCGAACAGCCCAACTAACTTTATTCGTCAGATCATTGATGAAGATCTGGCCAGCGGTAAGCACAGCAGCGTGCATACCCGTTTCCCGCCGGAGCCGAACGGTTATCTCCATATCGGCCACGCCAAATCCATCTGCCTGAACTTCGGCATCGCCCGCGACTATCAGGGTCAGTGCAACCTGCGTTTCGATGACACCAACCCGGCGAAGGAAGACATCGAGTTCGTGGAGTCCATCAAGCAGGACGTCCAGTGGCTGGGCTTCCAGTGGAGCGGCGAGATCTGCTACTCCTCCGACTATTTCCACAAGCTGCACGGCTATGCCATCGAGCTCATCGAGAAGGGACTGGCCTATGTGGACGAGCTCTCCCCGGAGCAGATGCGCGAATACCGCGGCACCCTGACCGCCCCTGGCAAGAACAGCCCGTTCCGCGATCGCAGCGTGGAAGAGAACCTTGCCCTGTTCGCCAAGATGAAAAACGGTGAGATGGCCGAAGGCTCCGCCTGCCTGCGCGCCAAGATCGACATGGCATCCCCCTTCATGGTGATGCGCGATCCCGTCATCTATCGCATCAAGTTTGCCCACCACCACCAGACCGGTGACGAGTGGTGCATCTACCCGATGTATGACTTCACCCACTGCATCTCGGACGCCCTGGAGGGGATCACCCACTCCCTGTGTACCCTGGAGTTCCAGGACAACCGTCGCCTGTATGACTGGGTGCTGGACAACATCAGCATCGACTGTCACCCCCGTCAGTACGAGTTCTCCCGTCTGAACCTCGAATACACCGTCATGTCCAAGCGCAAGCTGAACCTGCTGGTGACCGAGGGGCACGTGAACGGCTGGGATGATCCGCGCATGCTGACCGTCTCCGGTCTGCGCCGCCGTGGTTACACCCCGGCCTCCATCCGCGAGTTCTGCAAGCGCATCGGTGTGACCAAGCAGGACAACATCGTCGAGATGAGCATGCTGGAAGCCTGCATCCGCGACGATCTCAACGAGAACGCCCCGCGCGCCATGGCCGTGCTGCACCCGGTGAAGGTGGTGATCGAGAACCTGGCGGCGGACGAGGTGCTGACGGCGCCTGCGCACCCGAACAAGCCGGAGATGGGGACCCGTGAGCTGCATTTCTCCCGCGAAATCTTCATCGACGAGGCGGACTTCAAAGAGGAAGCCAACAAGCAGTTCAAGCGGCTGGTGCTGGGCAAGGAAGTGCGCCTGCGCAACGCCTACGTCATCAAGGCCGAACGGGTCGAGAAGGATGCCGACGGCAAGGTCACCTGCATCTACTGCTCTTACGACCCCGAGACCCTGGGCAAGGATCCGGCGGACGGCCGCAAGGTGAAAGGGGTGATCCACTGGGTCAGCGCCACTCACTCCCTGCCGGCCGAAGTGCGTCTCTACGACCGTCTGTTCAAGGTGCCGAACCCGGGCGCCGAGGATGACTTCGAAGCGGCCCTGAATCCGGAATCCCTGGTGATCATTGAAGGGGCCCGGGTGGAGGCTTCCCTGAAGGATGCCAAGCCGGAGTTTGCCTACCAGTTCGAGCGTGAAGGTTACTTCTGCGCCGACAACAAGCTCTCCAGCGCCGAGCGCCTGGTGTTCAACCGCACCGTGGCCCTGCGTGACGTCTGGGGCAAGGTCGAGGCCTGATGAAGAGGGCAGGGGAGACCCTGCCGCTTCTGGTCCGGATTGCGGACACAAAAAAGCCAGCATCATGCTGGCTTTTTTATTGTGCTGACCAGGCCGAATCAATCGTCGTGCTTGCAGTCACCGTTGGCGCAGTGGCCATACAGGTAAAGGCTGTGGTTGGTCAGGCGGATGTTGTGCGCCTTGGCGATGTCGCGCTGGCGCTGTTCGATCACCTCGTCGGAGAACTCGATCACCTTGCCGCAGTCGAGGCAGACCAGGTGGTCGTGGTGCTCCTGGGTGGCGAGCTCGAACACCGACTTGCCCCCTTCGAAATGGTGACGGGTGACGATACCGGCATCATCAAACTGGTTGAGAACGCGATAAACGGTAGCGAGACCAATCTCCTCGCCCTGATCGATCAGCCGTTTGTACAGATCTTCCGCACTGGTGTGCTGGCAGTCCGGCTGTTGCAGGATTTCCAGGATCTTGACACGGGGCAAGGTGATCTTGAGCCCGGCCTTTTTTAACGCTTGGTTGTTGTCTGCCATTTCTATTTATTCGCATTCTCGAAGGTGTGGTTATTCTGATTGACTGCCGCTGTAATGGCAACCACGAACTCGCTTGGCCTGTCATTATAGGTCGTAGCCAAGTTAAAAATAAACCCAGCAATTCAAGGGCTTTAGCTCATCAAGCCCGTTATGGGAATATTCAGGCCCGCTTGCTCGACCAGAGAATGTTGATACTATGTGACTTCTTTATAGTCTGGTCGGATGAGATCCATGGATTGGCTTTTCGGCAATGCCGCCTGGGTGCGCTGCGCCCTCAACGCCTGGCCCCCCTTCTGGGGTGCAGGCATCAAGATAGAAACCCTGAGCCCCGATTTTCGCTTCTGCCGGGTCACTCTCAAGTCCCGCTGGTGGAACAAGAATGCCAACCGGACCCAGTTCGGTGGCAGCATGTTCGCCATGACGGATCCCATCTACCCGTTGATGCTGATGGGCTATTTCAAGAACCACTACTACGTGTGGGACAAGGCGGGCAGCATCAATTTCATCAAGCCGGGCAAGGGCAAACTGGTGGCGGAGTTCACCCTGAGCGACGCCAAGCTGGCATCGATCGTGGCGGCGACCGAGGGGGGGGAGAAGCACTTTCCCGAGTTCGAGGTGCAGGTGCAGGATGGCCAGGGCGAGCTGGTGGCCCAGGTGAAGCGCACCCTCTATGTCAGATCCAAGCCCCAGCACAGGGGGGGCTGAATGCCTGCTGCAGATGCAACAAGGGCCCCGTCGGGGCCCTTGTTGCATGAAGAGGGAGGGAGATCAGATCACTCCAGCTCGCCCAGGCACATCTCTTCGTGCAGCTGTTTGCACCAGCCCTTGACGCGCTCTGCAGTCAGCTCGGGTTGGCGATCTTCGTCGATGCCCAGGCCCACGAAGTGCTTGTCATCCACCAGTGCCTTGGAGGCTTCGAACTCGTAGCTCGCGGTCGGCCAGTGGCCGATGATGATGGCGCCCTTGGCTTCGACGATGTCACGCAGGGTGCCCATGGCGTCGAGGAAGTACTCGGCATAGTCTTCCTGATCGCCGCATCCGAAGATGGCCACCAGCTTGTTGTTGAAGTCGATCTCTTCGAGTTCGGGGAAGAAGTCGTCCCAATCGGCCTGGGCTTCGCCGTAGTACCAAGTCGGGATGCCGAACATCAGCAGATCGAAGCTGTCGATATCGGCCTTGCTGCTCTTGGCAATGTCACGGACTTCAATCAGTTGTTTGCCCAGTTCTTTCTGGATCATCTTGGCGACAGCTTCGGTATTACCGGTATCGCTGCCGAAAAACAGACCTACACTAGCCATAGTGTTTCGTTACCCGTATCTGGTGTTGATGCTTGACGGTTCAGATTGCGATGCCTGCTGCATGAGCAGACTCGATCTGTTGCTTCAGGATAGATTGGATCAGCTCGGCTCGGCTGACGTTCTGTTGCAGCGCAAGTTGGTTCAGGCGCTCCAGCAACTCGGCTTCCACCTTTAACTCGACCCGTTTCAGCCCGTTCTCACGATCGCGCTTGAGCTGGTTGCGCTTGTTGATCTTGAGCTGGGTCTCGCGGGGGAGTGGATTGGTCTTTGGCCTGCCGGGGCGCTTCTCAGTTGCGAACAGATCCAGTGTTGTTCGATCAGTTTGCTGTTTGGCCATACATCACAGATGAAAAGTAGTTAGCCGATCCCTGAGCCTTCCCAGCCCATTTCGATCAGCCCCTTGGCGACAAAACCCGCGCAACCCAGAAACAGCACCAGCCAGACGATGAAGCGGCCGAAGCGGGGCACATTGCCCCGTTTGAGCACGTCCTGAATGGCCAGACCAATCAGCAGGAAGATGGCCACGAAGAACAGTTTCAGGCCCAGACTCTCGATGAGATCGATGTGTTCACTCAGCATGGATTGCGCGCACTCCTTAAGACGGGCGCACTATATCACAAAGGATTTGAAACTGTTAACCGCCTGTCGACAGGAAATCCACAACCAGTTTGTTGAACAAAACCGGCTTTTCCGCGTGCAGCCAGTGACCCGTGCCAGCGATGACGCGTGCCTTGGCGGCCGGGAACTGGGCCATCGCGGCCCCGGTGTATTCGGGCAGCATATAGTCGGAGTCGCCCCCCTTGATGAAGAGTGTCGCGCCTTCGAAGCGGCGTTCATCGTCGGGCCAGCCCATGATGTTGGCGTAGTTGCGCTCAAGGGCCGGCACGTTGAAACGCCACCCCCATCCAGACTCCCCTTTGGCGAAGGATTTGAGCAGGAACTGGCGCACCCCGGCGATCTCGATGTGCTCGGCCAGCATGGCTTCCGCCTCGCTGCGGCTCTGGGGGGGCGTGGCCAGCGTGGCATTTAGCCCGGCAAACACGTTCTTGTGGCGGGCGTGGGGATAGGCCACCGGGGCGATGTCCGCCACTACCAGCTTGCTGACCTTGTGAGGGGCCTGCTTGGCGACCTGCATGGCGACTTTGCCCCCCATGGAGTGACCCACCAGGGCCACCTGTTCAAGTCCAAGATGGTCCAGCAGGGCCAGGATGTCCGCCGCCTGAGCCGGGTAGCTCATCTCGTCCGAGTGAAAGGAGGCACCGTGATTGCGCAGATCGACGCTGATGACCCGGTATTGTTCGCAGAGGGGGCGCGCCAGCAGGCCGAGGTTGTCCAGGCTGCCAAAGAGGCCATGGATCAGCACGACAGTCGGGCCTTCGCCCTGTTCCTTGAAGTTTAATCGTGGGTATTGTTGCAAAATGACACCTTATCGGTCGTGGGCTCTATCGCCATAATTTTTAACACACTGAAAGAAAAGGGTTTCATTAATGGTGGGGGATTTTTTTTGTGGTTTTTTTTCAAAAATATCTCCCCGGGATCGGCTATCAGTGCGGGGGATCACACACTTGGCCCGTCATTATGCCGTATTCTCAAGGAGATTCATGCACATCTGTCCGCCCCTTGCTTGGGCTGCCGGGTCTGCCTATGTATAATCGCCGCATCCGAATTTCGACGAGTCCAGCGCATCCCTATGAAAACCATCGAGCTTGATGACGATCTCTACTTCTTTATCGCGAGCCAGACCCGGCACATCGGCGAGAGTGCGTCCGATATCCTGCGTCGCCTGCTGGAGCAACCCGCCCAGGCCGGCACGGCAACCGTGGCGGCCACGCCTGCGACGCAACCGCAACCCGTGGCTGATGCCCTGGGGCTGGAGGCGTTGCTGGATTCCGGCGAGCTTCAGAAAGAAGAAAAGTCCATCAACCGCTTCATGCTGGTATTGAGCACCCTCTATCGGGACAACCCGGAAGGCTTCACCCAGGCGACCGAGATAAAAGGGCGCAAGCGCGTCTACTTCTCCCGTGACCCGGAAGCGCTGCGTGCCAGTGGCAGCACCACCAAGCCCAAGCCGGTACCGGAGACCCCGTTCTGGGTGATCACCAATACCAATACCAGCCGCAAGCAGAACATGGTGGCCCAGCTCATGAACAGCATGGGTTATGACGAGGATCTGACGGCTCGGGTGTGCGGCGCCGTTTAACCCATCAATGACTTCAGGCCTTGCCGGGCAAGGCTCAGCTCAAGGAAAACGCCATGGCACAGCATTCCCACGCCGGTCAGCCGGCTCGTCTTTGCGATCTGACCAACATTCCCCGTCTGGTCAGCGCCTACTACCTCAACAAGCCGGACATGAGCCGCCCTGAGCAGCGGGTCGCCTTCGGCACCTCCGGTCACCGCGGCAGCGCCCTGCACAGCGCCTTCACCGAATCCCACATTCTGGCGGTGACCCAGGCGCTGGTGGAGTACCGCCAGCAGGCCGGTATCACGGGGCCGCTGTTCGTCGGCATGGATACCCATGCCCTGTCCGAATCCGCCTTTGCCAGCGCGGTGGAAGTGCTGGCGGCCAACGGTGTCGAGACCCGCATTCAGGCCGGCCTCGGCTTCACGCCGACCCCGGTCATCTCCCATGCCATCCTGCGTCACAATGCAGGCAAACCCGTGGCGCAGGCGGACGGCGTGGTGATCACCCCGTCCCACAACCCGCCGGAAGACGGTGGCTTCAAATACAACCCGCCCCACGGCGGTCCTGCCGAAGGCGAGATCACCAAGTGGGTGGAAGACCGCGCCAACGCGATCCTGGAAGCGGGCCTGGCCGGCGTGAAGCGGATGCCGTTTGCCGAGGCCCTCAAGAGCCCGTTCGTGGTGGAACACGACTATGTCACCCCTTATGTGGATGATCTCGAAAACGTGCTGGATCTGGCCGCCATCAAGCAGGCTGGCATCAAGATCGGCGTGGATCCGCTGGGTGGCTCCGGCGTCGCCTACTGGGACGTCATCGCCAGGCGCTACGGTCTGGACATTGAGGTGGTGAACTACAAGGTCGACCCGACCTTCTCCTTCATGACCCTGGACAAAGACGGCAAGATCCGGATGGACTGTTCCAGCCCGTTCGCCATGGCGAGCCTGATTGCCCTGAAAGACAAGTTCGACATCGCCCTTGGCAATGACCCTGACTACGATCGTCACGGCATCGTCACCAAGGCGGGCCTGATGAATCCGAACCACTATCTGGCGGTGGCCATCCAGTATCTGTTCACCCACAGAACCGGCTGGCCCAAGGGGGCGGCCGTCGGCAAGACGCTGGTCTCCTCTTCCATGATCGACCGGGTGGCTGGCGAGATCGGTCGCACCCTCAAAGAGGTGCCGGTCGGCTTCAAGTGGTTCGTGGACGGTCTCTACAGCGGCGAGTTCGGCTTTGGCGGCGAGGAGAGCGCGGGTGCCTCCTTCCTGCGCAAGGACGGTACCGTCTGGACCACCGACAAGGATGGCTTCATTCTGGCGCTGCTGGCGGCCGAGATCCTGGCGGTGACCGGCAAGGATCCCCAGGCCCACTACGATGCGCTCGAAGCCAGATTCGGCCGCTCCAGCTACCGCCGCATCGATGCTCCGGCCAACAGCGCCCAGAAGGCGGTGCTCTCCAAGCTGGATCCGGCCCTGGTGGAAGCCTCCACCCTGGCTGGCGAGTCCATCCTCGCCAAGCTGACCAAGGCACCGGGCAACGATGCCGCCATCGGCGGCCTGAAAGTGGTGACCGAGAATGGCTGGTTCGCGGCGCGCCCCTCCGGTACCGAGTCCATCTACAAAATCTACATGGAGAGCTTCAAGGGGGAGGCGCACCTGGATCTCATCCAGCAGGAAGCCCAGCAGATCGTCTCCGCCGCCCTGGCCAAAGCCGGGGTCTGACCCTCACGGCAACAACCCATGTGAAAGAGGAGCCCTGGTGGCTCCTCTTTTTTTGTGTCGGGTTGACTGCGGATCAGCCGTTGTTGACGCTGCCGGTGGCGGCCTTGCGGTTCTGTCTGCGCTTGAGGAAAGAGCGGGCCGGCAGCTTCATCAGGAAGAGAGAGAGCAGGATGATGCCGATGCCGAGCCACTGACGGCCATCCAGGGTTTCTCCCACCATCAGCACACCGCAGGAGACCGCCACCATGGGATTGGTGAGAGCCAGCATCCCCATCACCTCCGGGCCATGGCGTTTGAGTCCCCAGAGCCAGGCCCAGTAGGCCAGAGCCGTATTGAGGATCACCAGCCAGATAAGCCCGGGAGTGGCGTCAGCCCGGGGCAGGGGCCAGCAGATCGTCCACCGGCCAGCGTTGCATCCAGCGGCTCGACTGGCCGATGAGCAGGGTGGCGAGCAGGGCGCACGCCACGCCGACGGGATCTAGATTGGCAGAGGGATTGAGCAACAAGAGCACCCCGACGAGCCCCATCACCCCCAGCAACAGCCACTTGATCGTCGGTCTGACACCGTCTTGCAGCCAGGCCAGCCCCATCAGGATGAGGGGCAGCGTCGCTCCCAACGTACCCGCCACGGCGCCGGGCAGGCGAAACGCCGCCACGAACAGCAGGGCGAAGAAGGCGGTGATGTTGCAAAATGCCAGCAGGAACTGCCTGCTCCAGACGAGAGGCGGTCTGCGGGGATGGAGCAACAGCAGCAGCACCCCGGCGGGGAGGGCGCGCCACACGGCCACCCAGTAGGGGGAGTAGTCGGTCAGGTAGAGACTGACGACGGCATAGGTGCTGCCCCAGAGCAGGGGGGCGAGCAGGGCGATCAGCAGCAGCATGGTTATCTCGTAACAAAGTATCTTTAAGTAAAGATACATTAGCCGCGAGTTAGTTTATTATCAAGTATCTTCATGTAAAGATAATGGAGCCCGAATGGAGAGTGATCATGTAGATCAGCTGCTGGCCCAGTGGGCCCGGCAGCGCCCGGACCTCGACTGCACCCCCATGGGGGTGCTGGGGCGGGTGGCGCGCATGGCGGCGATCGCCGGGCGCGAAGTGAGCGAGACCCTCAAAGAGTGCGGTCTGTTGGGGTCTGACTTCGATATCCTGGCGACCCTGCGTCGGGCCGGTGAGCCGCTGACCCCGACCGCGCTCTACCAGTCCGCCATGCTGAGTTCAGGGGCCATGACGGCCCGGCTCGACAAGCTGGAGCAGCGTGGCCTGATAAGACGTGAAGCCTCCCCCGATGACAGGCGCAGCCTGCTGGTCTGCCTGACGGAGCCGGGGCGGGAGCTGGTTGACCATGCGGTGGAACAGCACGTGGCGAACGAGCGCCGCCTGCTGGCCCCATTGAGCCTGGTCGAACAGGAGCAGCTGGCCGCCCTGCTCAAACGCTGGCTGCTGGAAAACGAATAAAAAAAACGGGCCTGCGGGCCCGTTTTCGTTGGCATTGAGGCTGACTCAGTAGCCGCCTCTGGCATCCCTGACGGCAAGGCCAAGCTGCCATACCGCCATGGCGTAGTGGGTGCTGTGGTTGTAGCGGGTGATGGCGTAGAAGTTCGGCAAGCCGTACCAGTACTGGTAACCGGTGCCGACATCCAGACGCAGCAGGCTCGCCTCCTTGTGATTGCCAAGGGAGCCGGTGGGAGCCAGCCCGGCACCGCGCAGGGTGGCTACCGGGTAGCGGGTCTGGAAGCCGTGCTCATAGCCCGGCAGCTGTCCCTGGCCGCGTACTGCCACCGGCTGCCCTTTCTCCCAGCCGTGGGCCTTGAAGTAGTTGGCCACGCTGCCGATGGCATCCACCGGATCCCACAGGTTGGTGTGGCCGTTGCCGTTGAAGTCCACCGCGTAGTTGCGAAAACTCGACGGCATGAACTGGCCGTAGCCCATGGCCCCGGCATAGGAGCCCTTGGGTTCGGTGGGATCCATCCCCTCATCCCGGGTCATCACCAGGAAGGCTTCCAGCTCGCCGGTGAAGAAGTCGGCGCGGCGCGGGTAGTCAAATGCCAGGGTCGCTAGGGCGTCGAGAATGCGCGTCTTGCCCATCACCCGACCCCAGCGGGTCTCCACCCCGATGATGCCGACGATGATCTCGGGTGGCACCCCGTAGATCTGCTGCGCCCGGTTGAGTTCACTCTCGTATTCACGCCAGAAGTTGACGCCGTTCTGTACGTTGTCCGGGGTGATGAACTTGGCGCGGTAGCGGTTCCAGGCGCCGGTCGGACCGGTGGGCGGTCTGGTGGTAGGGGCCTGGGCGTCCATCAGCTTGATGATCCAGTCATAACGCTCGGCCTGGGCCAGTACCCGGTGCAGCTCGGCGCCGTCGAAGCCGTGCTTTTGCACCATCCGCTGCACGAAGTTGTCCACGTTGGAACGATTGGCGAAGTCCCCCTTGCTGACCCCGGGCTGGCTCACCTGTCCGTAGAAGGGTTTGCTCGGCGGCGTCTGGTTGATGAAGGCGCTGTTGGGTTGGGGTTTGACCACGGGCTTGGGCGCCGGCGTGCTGCTGCAGCCGTAGATCAGGGGAAACAGGGAGAGGACACAGACAAGGCGACGCATAGGGTTCTCGTGAGCCTGAAAAAGAGTGCCGTCATGGTAAAACATTGGCGTGCAGGCGCAAGTGCTCCGTGCCGGCGCGCCCCCCGGGATCCCGTCAGTGCAGGGTGTGGTAGCCGCTCCAGATCCGGGTCAGGGTCGTGATGGCACAGAGCAGGGCGAAACCGTAGGCCAGTGGCACGAAGGCGGCGGGCCAGAGGCACATGAGCACGAAGAGGGCGATGGTTTCGCTCCCCTCGGTGAGCCCGCCCAGATAGTAGAGGGATTTGTGGTGGTAGACGGGGCTCTCGATGCCCCGTTTGCCCGCCATGATGGCAAAGGCCAGAAAGCTCGATCCCGTGCCCATGAAGGCGAACAGCAGGGTGGCGGCGGCCAGGGCGTTGGCCGGGTCGGCGAGGGCAAAGCCCAGCACCACGGCGGCGTAGAAGATGAAATCCAGCGTGATGTCGAGAAACCCGCCGCAGTCGGTGATGCCCGTTTCCCGCGCCACGGCGCCATCCAGCCCGTCCAGCAGCCGGTTGAGCAGAATCGCCGCCAACGCCCACTGATAGCAGCTAAAGGCCAGCAGCGGCAGCGCCAGCATGCCGATGAGAAAGCCGGCGAGGCTCACCTGGTTGGCGCTCACCCCGGCCCGGCACAGGGGGCGGGCGAGCGCGGCGAGGGGGCGGCGGATAACCGGGATCAGGTGGCGATCAAACAAGGTGGTGCTCCTCTTCTGGGATGGCTGGGGGGATCAGCTGCAAGATGGTGCCCGGCGCATCCTCTTCGTCGTGGGTCACCAGCAGCGCGGGGATGGCCTGCGTGCGCAGGCGCTCGAACACCAGGGTTCTGAATGCCGCCCGCAGCGGCTTGTCGAGGCGGGAGAAGGGCTCGTCCAACAACAATGCCCTGGGCTCGGCCAGCAGGGCACGCAGCAGGCTGACGCGGGCTTTTTGGCCACCTGAGAGCGCCCCGGGCAGCTTGTCCGCCTGAGCCTCCAGCCCGACCTCGGCCAGCGCCTCGCGGGCCCGGGCCTGCCTTGCCGCCATCCCCTTGAGATGCGCCGGCATGCCGAACATCAGATTGTCGGCCACCGTCAGGTGGGCAAACAGCAGGTCATCCTGAAACAGGATGCCGACCCCCCTCTCCTGGGGGGGCAGCGGTGTGAGGCGATGTGCGCCGAGCAGGATGTCCCCGGTCAGCCGGATGGGCCCCCCGGGTGGCAGCACTCCTGCCAGGGCCGCCAGCAGGGAGCTCTTGCCACAGCCGCTCGGTCCCATCAGGGTGAGCACCTCGCCCGGGGCCACCCTGAGGGGAGGGAGCGTCAGCAGGGGGGCGCCGTCGAGGAAGAGGGTAAGTGCGGAGGTATGCAGCATCGGGTCAGGGCCTCAGGGCGGGGTTGATGCGCCGCGGCAGCCAGAGCGCCAGGGCATAGATGAAAAGGGGCAGCAGCAGTTGCAGCAGGCCGTAGAGCCCCGCCAGCCGCCGGTTGAGGCCGCTGCCGATGGCCACCGCCTCCGTGGTGATGGTGACGACCCGCCCGCCGCCGAACAGCAGGGTCGGCAGGTATTGGGCCAGGCTCACCGCCGCCCCGACACCGAAGGCGAACAGCAGGGGACGGGCGAGCAGGGGACCCTTGACTCGCCACCAGGCCCCCCAGGGGCTGGCCCCGAGCGTGAGGGCCACCCGGGTGAGGCGCTCGTCGAACTGGCGATAGGGGCCGTGCAGGCAGAGATAGACGTATGGAAAGACGAAGATCAACTGGCTCCAGAGTACCCAGCCAGGGCCTATGCCAGTGAATCCCAGCTCGTCGGTCTGAAGGCGCAATCCAAACAGCAGGCTGGCCTGGGGCAGCAGCAGGGGCAGGCAGACAAGCCAGAGGGTGCGTGTGGCGCGGCGCGCAGGCAACGCCTCGAGGCAGAGCACCGCCAGCAGCAGGGAGAGCGCGGCGCAGAGCAGGGCCAGCCACAGACTCTGCCACAGCAGCGGGCCCAGGCTCGGCAGCAGAGCCAGCCAGTGGTGGCTGCTCCATTCGCTCGGCCAGAGGGTGGGAAAGGACCAGCGCCGGGTCAGGGACCAGAGTAGCAGGGCGGCGAGCACCAGCAGATTGGTCAGGAGCAGCCCCCACACGCCGATGCGGGCAATGAGTGCGGGCCAGGGCGAGGCGGGGGCGCGTCGCCCATCCAGCCAGCGTGCCTTGCCGAGGGTGAGGTGGGTCCGCTCCAGCAGCCTGAGGGCGCCAAGCAGCAGCAGGTTGAGGGCGAGCAGCAAGAGGGCGCCGCTGGCACTGGCGCCGCGCCAGGCGGGGTCGGCATCCTGATACCAGAGCCAGAGTCGCACCGCCAGGGGCGGCGGGGCATCCGGCCCCAGCAGCAGGGCGAGATCCACCACCGCCAGACCATAGGCGGCCACCGCGTAGAGGGGCAGTCGCAGGGCGGGCCAGAGGGCGGGCAGCAGCAGGCGCCACCAGATCCGGGGGGCACTGAAGCCGAGGCTGGCCCCCAGCCACTGCTGGCGCGCCACCTTGGCGGGATCCAGTGCCGCCAGCGCCATCAGCAGCAGGAAGGGGGTCTCCTTGAGGATGAGCACCACGATGAGGCCAAGGCCCCAGGGATCCTTGAGGGTTTGCCAGTCCGGGGGCTGATGGGTGAGGTCAAGCAGGGGGGCGACGAGGCGCAGCAGCCAGCCGGAGGGAGCGAGCAGAAAGGCGATGCCGATGGCAAAGGCGACGTGGGGAAGCGCCAGCAGGGGGGAGAGCAGGCGGCGCAGCCAGCGCATCCAGGGACGCCCGTCCCCCTGGGCGAGCAGCAGGGCGGTGACGGCCAGGGCCCCCAGAGTGGAGGTCCCCGCCACCCAGAGGCTCAACCCTGCGGAGTGCCAGAGTCCGGGCTGGGGGAGCAAGAGGGCGAGGTTGGCGGGGGTGAGCCCCTCGATGACCAGCAACAGCAGGCCCCCGGCGAGCGGGATCCCCAGCAGCAAGGCTCCCAGCATCAAAAAGGGCAAAAGGAGGAGAAGAGGGGCGCGCACCTGCATGATGGATCAGTGGCCGTAGCGCTCGGCCCAGGCCGCTTCCAGCCGGGTCTGCCAGCTGGGGTGGGGCTCTGCCACCCCCTTGAAGCGCAATGCCGGACGGGTCTGGCCAGGCAGCGCCTCCTGGCGCAGCACGCTGGGATCCCCCCAGAAGGCGGGGTCGCTCTTGCGCGCCTGGGCGGCGGGGCTCAGCAGGAAGTTGACCACCACCTTGGCCCCGGCCCGGGCGGAGGCATTGAAGGGAATGGCGAGGAAATGGCTGTTGGTGAGCGCCCCTTTTTCCATGACGATGGCCTTGACGGTGGGGGGCAGGGTGCCGTTTTGCGCCGAACTCTGGGCTTCCCCCGGGTTGAAGCTGATGGCCATGGCCAGCTCGCCGTCATCGAGCAACTGTCTGGTCTCGGCGGCGCCGGTGGGGAAGAGCCTGCCCTTTCGCCAGAGCGCGGGGTGAAGCTGGTCGAGCCAGGCCCAGAGAGGGGCGGTGATGCGAAGGAAGTCGGCATCGGTCGCCTCTTGATAGAGGGGGGCGGGGTCGGGTGTCAGCTCCAGCAGGATCTGCTTGAGAAAGCTCGAGCCGTGAAACTGGGGAGGCTTGGGGTAGGTGAAGCGGCCGGGGTGAGCCTTGGCCCAAGCCAGCAGGGCGGCCGCCGAGGTGGGAGGAACGTCTACCTGGTCGCCATCCACCATCAGATTGAGCTGGCCTATGCCCCAGGGGGCCTCCAGCCCCTCGACCAGCACGGTGAAGTCTTCACTCACCGCCAGGGCGGTGTCCACCAGGGCCATGTTGGGCAGCTCGTCGGTAAAGGGGGCCCCCAGCAGCCCCTGCTCCTTGAGCGCCTTGAAGTTCTCGCCGTTGACCCAGAGCAGGTCGATGGGGCCGTTCGACGTCTTGCCAGCCTGCCTGCCGGCCAGCAACTGGCTCACGCTCTGGGCGATGTCATCCACCTTCACCTGCACCAGCTCGACCTGGTACTGGCGAGCGATCTCCTGCCTGGCCCACACCAGGTAGGCGTTGATCTCGGGGCTGCCCCCCCAGGCGTTGAAGTAGACGGTTTGTCCCCTGGCGGCCAGCAGGGTCTGCTGCCACGGCGCGTCATTGGCGTGGAGCGGGGAGGCAAGCAGCAGGGGGACAGCGGCCATCAGGGGACGGAGCAGGGCGCGAAGTCGGGTTGTGAACATGATGGTTGCCTCGTCAGAGTCAGGCGCCGCGGCGCCAGCGGTGATAACGGGCCAGCAGCGCCAGCAGGCGCCCGGGCTGGCGGGCACGGCGCCAGGCGCCAGCCACGTACTTGTTCCCCTCCATCAGGGTGGGATAGGGGTGAACGGTGGCGAGGATCTTGCCAAGTCCCAGGCGGTGGCGCATGGCGAGGGCAAACTCGGCGATCCGCTCGCCGGCGTGAGCACCCACTATGGTGGCCCCGAGTATCCTGTCACGGCCCGGCACCGTCAGCACCTCGACAAAGCCCCCGGACTCGCCGTCGGCGATGGCTCTGTCCAGCTCGGCCATCTCGAAGCGGGTCGACTCGAAGGGGATGCCTCGGGCCCGAGCCTCTTTCTGGTTGAGGCCGACTCTGGCTATCTCCGGACTGGTATAGGTGGCCGCCGGCATGACCCTGTAGTCTGCCCGAAAGCGCCTGAACTGGCCAAAGAGGGCGTTGATGGCGGCATACCAGGCCTGATGGGCGGCAAAATGGGTGAACTGGTAGGGGCCGGCAACGTCCCCCACCGCCAGGATGCTGGGGTAGTTGGTGGCGAGGAAGCCGTCGATGGCCAGGGTGCCGCTGGGGGCCAGTTCAACCCCCAGCGCCTCCAGCCCGAAACCGCCCACGTTGGCCTCCCGGCCAAGGGCCAGCAGCAGCTGGTCCCCCTCAACCACCAGAGTCTCGTCCCCCCGGCGCAGGTGCAGCCGGATGGGCAGGTTGGTGTCTTTACCGTCCATATACCCGGCCGAGGTAGCCTGCCAGCCGAGGTGCAGGGTGACGCCGTCGTGCTCCAGCTGCGCGGCCAGGGCCCCGGCGACGTCCCTATCTTCCCGGGGCAGCAGCTGAGGGCCTTGCTCCACCAGGGTGACGGGGATACCGAGCAGGGCCAGGCTCTGGGCCAGCTCGCAGCCGATGGGGCCCCCTCCCAGCACCAGCAGATGGCGGGGGGGCTCGCGCAGTCGCAGCCAGATAGTGTCGGAGGTGAGGTAGGGAACCCTGTCCAGCCCCGGCAGTGCGGGCACCCGGGGGCGGGCGCCGGTGGCGATCACGATATGACGGCTGGTCAGGCGCTTGCCGTTGACCTCCACCTCCCAGGGGGAGGTGACTCGCGCCCGCCCCTGGATGCACTCCACCCCGAGTCCTTCATAGCGCGCCACCGAGTCGTGGGGTTCGACCTCCTCGATGACCCGGGCGACCCGCGCCATCACGGCGGCGAAGTCGGCGCAGCTCTGGCTCGGGGTAAAACCAAGCTCTGTGGCCTTGCGCTGTTCAAAGGCGAAGCGGGCGCTTCGGATCAGCGCCTTGGAGGGGACGCAGCCGGTATGGAGGCAATCCCCCCCATCCTGTGCTGCTCGATGAGGGCCACTCTGGCTTTCACCGCGGCGGCGATGTAGCTGGTGACCAGACCTCCGGCGCCGGCGCCTATCACCAGCAGGTTGTAGTCAAAGCGCGCAGGCTTGCGGTAGGGGGCGTGCAACCGGTAGAGGGCGAGACGGCGCTGCAAGGCACGCATCAGCCAGGGCATCAGGCCGAGCAGGGTCAGGGCGGCCAGCAGGCCGGGGGAGAAGAGGTTGCCTGTGCTGGTGAGGGTAGCCAGCTCGCTCCCCGCCAGCACGTAGACGAGGGTGCCCGGCAGCATGCCGAGCTGGCTGACCCAGTAGTAGGTGCTGACTCTGATGGGGGTGAGCCCCATCACCAGGTTGACCAGAAAGAAGGGGAAGAGGGGGATGAGGCGCAGGCTCAGCAAATAGAAGGCCCCCTCCTTTTGCATGCCGGCCTGAACGCTCGCCAGCTTGTCGCCAAAGCGTGTCTCGACCCAGTCCCGCAGCAGGAAGCGGGCGCTGAGAAAGGCCAGGGTGGCGCCAAGGGAGCTGGCAAAGGAGACCAGCAAGAGCCCCCACAGGATGCCGAAGATGGCGCTGCCCGCCAGGGTGAGCAGGGCCGCCCCCGGCAGGGAGAGGGCGGTGGTGAGCACATAGAGCACCAGAAACAGCAGGCTGGCCGCGACAACATGGCGGTCGACTCAAAGGGCCAGGCGCTCCTGATGAACCTGCAACTGGGTGAGGCTCAGATAGTGGTCAAGGTCGAGGGCAAAGAAGGTGCCGACCAGGGCCCCCATCGCCAGCAACAGCAGCAGGCGTGCCCGGTTCATCCCTGCCCCTTGTCGAGGGGGCGTTCGGGTTGCACCGGCAACTGGCAGAACCCCTGGGGAGCGATGTCGAGAGCGGCATTGAACTTGGCGGACATGTTCTGGAAGGCGATGAGGCCGGTGAGCTCCACCAGGGCGTCGTCATCGAACCAGGGCTTGAGGCGGGCGGCCTGCTCGTCGCTCACGCCATCCAGCCCGGTCATGGCCTCGGCATAGTCCAGCACGGCCCGCTCCCGCTCGTCGAACAAGGGGCTGTCGCGCCACCGGGCCAGCGCCTCCACCTTGTCGCTGGAGCCTGCCCGCTTGACGAGGGTCATGGCGTTGATGTCGACACAGAAACGACACCAGTTGAGCTGGGAGACCCGCACCGTCACCAGGGAGCGCAGCACGGGGTCGATGGGGGAGCGCTTGCGGTTGATGACGCCGTAGAGGGTGGCGACCGCGGCGAACAGCCTGGGGGAGCGCCCCCAGCACTTGCCCGGGATCAGCACCTGACCGTAGTTGCGTTTCTGCAGCCAGAAGAAGGGGCGGATGAACCAGGCGTAGGCCCGGTCCGGTTTGACCTCAATGCGCATCTTGTTCCTCTTTGAGCTTCTCCATCTTGGGCTTGTAGGCCCCGCCCAGACGCTCGTTCAACCGATTCAGGAAATCGATGATCCGTGCCCGGTTGACCCCCAGATCGCTGCGCCCCTGGCGCGAGGCGGAGCGCATGTCGATACGGGTCTCTTTGGGCCCGGCAAAGACCCGCAGGGCCACGTCATCCTGAAACCCGAACCAGCCGGTGGTGACGACGGCATCGATACCCTCGCTGCCCGGGCGAACCTGCCAGCCCAGCTCCGTCATCAGTTCCTCGGCTTCCGCGAGCACTTCGACCGGGGATGCCCGGGTATAGAGAGGACCGGGGTTGCCTGGAAATAGTTGCAGGGGCGGGGGGGAGACCGGGAGATCCTCCGGGCTTCTGAGCAGCTCGGCCCACTGGAGCCGTGGCGGATGGTAGGGATCCGTGCTGACGTCGTTGGTGAGGGGGGAGCGCAGCGCCTGGACGAGAAACAGCAGGGGCAACAGTAGGGGAGTTATGCCCCAGATATCCGGCCAGAGGTTGGTGGTGCGGCGATAGCGCCAGGGCAGGCGCAGCAGCAGCACGAGGCTGAGGAGGGCGCTGGCGAGACAGAGGATGAAGCCGAGCCACCAGGGCCAGAGATGGGCGCGGCTGCCAAGGGCCCCGCAAAGGGGCAATAGCCAGGTCAGCAGCGGCCACCACAAAGAGCTGTGCATATGAGGGATCCACGGGTCAGGATGGAACTATGCCCAGAAGGATAAACTTAATTGCCTGATAACGTTAGTAAATGATCATCAATCCCAGGCGTGCGGCTCAGAGAACCGATGGCCTCGTCGCCCTGGATCAGCTGCGATAGAGCACCTTGATGAGGTGGAAGCCGAACTTGGTGCGCACCGGCCCCAGCACGGTCAGCAACTCCCCCTTGAACACGGCATCGTCGAAGGACTTGACCATGTCCCCCTTGGAGAACTCTCCCAGATCGCCGCCACGCTTGCCGGAAGGGCAGGTGGAGAAACGCTTGGCCATCTGGCTGAAATCGGCGCCCTTGGCGAGCTTCTCCTTGATTTCCAGACACTGTTTCTCGGTCTTGACCAGGATGTGCTGGGCACAGGCTTTTTTCATCGGAATGCTCCTCGGCGAGGGGAAAGGGGGCGCAAGATTACTGCAATTGCGCCTCCGCGTCAGCCCCTCGGGCGCGAGACCCGGCTCCGGGGGCCGGCGGCCAGGGGGACCCTGGCCCGGGATTGCCAGAGGATCTCCAGCCCCAGCAGGGCATAGAGGCTCCAGATGGCCAGGGGGTTGAGCCAGTTGCCTCCCATCTGCAGGGTGGCCAGGGCTGCGCTCACCAGCAGCAGGACTATGCCGGGCAGGCGCCAGTGGGCAGGCAGGGGGGCGAGCAGGGCCATGCCCAGCAGCAGGGCCAGGCCAAAGGGCAGATTGAGCGCGGTGAAGGCGAGGGCCTGCTGGCCGTTCATGCCGGTCAGCAAGGCCAGCAGGGCGCTGCAGCAGGCCAGGAAGGTGATGAACTCGAGTCGGTCGGCGATGTAGTCAGCCAGTTGTTCGCTACGTAGGTGCATGGGGTCTCTCCTGCGATGATTGGGATCAGTGTGGGACAGGCAGGAGCGCAGGGGCAGCGGGATAAATCGATTGAATTGAACGAAGCTTTAGTGCCATCTATTCAAGTGATTGATTTAAACTTATTTTCCTGTTCAATAGCAGGCAGGGCGGGGAAGAGGGCACGGAGCAAGTCGAGGGGGACGGGTTGACGAAACCCGCCGGATGCGGGGTGTCCGACAAGGGTTGTCGCGGACGAGCCGGACCCTGCTGCCAGCCCAAGGCCGCCAGGGGAGATCCGGCTTGGCGGGGTCGGTGGTGGCGTTTTGTTCGCCCCTTGCCCGGATTGTGCGCAGTTTGGCTCCTCACACCCGGCTGGCTCCTTGCTGGGCCGAAGCGATCCCCGCACCGGGGGCGGCAGAGCGGCACGCAAAGGGGCCCCGAGCGTGGGATTTCGCCGTCGCGATTATGCTAGGATGAGCGGCACTCGCCCGGGATGAGTCTCGGTATCGTACTAAATAACACAATCTTTAAATCATGTTATTCGGGGAAAATGACGTTTGACAGGATGCTATCCTACTTTTCTCACCGGGAGCACTTCATCCGGGCGATCCCGTCGCCCCGGGCCCGGTCTCTTGCTGCTCGCCCTCGCTCTCTGGCTGATGGCGATGCCCGCCATGGCGGCCAAGTTGACCTACCAGATCAAGGGGGTCAGGGGAGAGCAGAAAGACAACGTCGAGGCCTACCTCAACGCCCTGCCCGTCTATCAGGAACGCCAGTACCGCCCCGCCCGCGCCAAGATCACCGAGAGCGTACAGAAGGCGCTGCAGGTCTATGGCTACTACCAGCCCAAGATCACCCTGAACCGCGACAAGAAGACGCCCGCCAAGGTGGTGATCGAGATTGAGCGGGGGGAACCCGTGATCATCTCGCGCCTCGACATCCTGCTGGAAGGGGATGCGGGGAGCGACGAGGTGTACAGCGAGCTGCTGGACAAGCTGCCCCTGAAGGAGGGAGATCCCCTCAACCACGGCAAATATGAATCCATCAAGGCGGATCTCGGCAGTCTGGGGCTGGCCCGCGGCTATTTTGACGCCAAGATCAGCAAGAGCCAGGTCAAGGTTTTCCCGGAACAGGGCAAGGCGGAGATCTACATCCTGTTTCGCTCTGGCCCGCGTTACCATTTCGGCGAGATCCGCTATGACGCGACGCCGGAGGCACTGCACCTGATCCGCCCGCTCATCAACATCAAGAGCGGCGACCCCTATCTGGCGATCCGTCTGGCGGAGATGTCCCAGGATGTCTCCTCCACCAAGCTGTTCAAGCAGGTGGACATCAAACCCCTGATCAGCCAGGCCGAGGGCAACCGGGTGCCGGTGCAGGTGACCCTCTCCAACCGGGTCGATCACGAAATTGAGACCGGTATCGGTTATGCCACGGACGTGGGGCCGCGCCTGAGTGCCACTTGGGAGAAACCCTGGGTGAACCGCTATGGTCACCGCCTCTCCAGCACCGCCAAGGTCTCGGCGCCAGAAGCGGAGCTCAGCTTCGACTACCAGATCCCGGTGGGCAACCCGCTGCGGGATTACTACTCCCTGCAGGCGGGCTATCAATACACCGACAACAACGACACCCGCTCCGATCTGGCCACCTTCGGGGTGCACCGCTGGACACGCCGACCGGAGAGCTGGGACAGAGACGTCTTTGTGCGCCTGGAGAACGAGCGCTACGTCCAGGGTCAGGACGAGGGGAACAGCCTGCTGCTGATCCCCGGCGTCTCCTGGTCACGGCTGCGGGTGCGCGGCGGTCTGGTGCCGGATTGGGGGGATCGCCAGCAACTGACGATGGAGTTCTCGAGCCCCTACTGGGGGTCCGACATCAGCTTCATGCGGGTGTGGGGGCGCAGCAAGTGGCTGCGCACCCTGGGCGAAGATCACCGTTTCCTGATGCGGGCCGAACAGGGGGCCATCGTCGGGGATGATTTCTCCCTGGTCCCCCCCTCCCTGCGCTTCTTCACCGGCGGCGATCAGACGGTCCGGGGCTACGGTTACGAGACCATTTCGCCACGGGGGGACGATGGCAAGCTGACCGGCGGACGCTACGCCAGCGTCGGCAGCCTGGAGTACAACTACCGCTTCAGCGAGAAGTGGCTCGGTGCCCTGTTCGTGGACGCCGGGACCGCCACCGTCGACTACAGCGAGGCCTGGAAGATAGGCACCGGGGTCGGGGTGCGCTGGGTCACCCCCATCGGTCAGGTCAGGCTCGATCTGGCGGTGGGCATCTCCGAGGAGGACAAGCCGCTGCGGCTGCACTTCGCACTGGGGCCGGAACTATGACCCGGCAACCAGGCGCATATCCTCTTCTTTCTCTTTTCTGGCCGCTGCGGCTGCTTTCCTTGCAGGGGTCTGCATCGTGATCTGGGTAAAACGCATTTTCTTGTGGCTCATGGGCCTCTTCTTCCTGCTGCTCATCGGCGTCAGCCTGCTGGGCTTCACCCATCAGGGCAACAAGTGGTTGTGGCAACAGGCCAGAGCCGCGCTGCCCTCCCTCAAGGGGGAGCTGGTGGCGGGGCAACTCGGGTATGGCTGGACCTTCGAAGGGGTTGGCTGGCAGGACGAGCTGGTGGATGTCACCGTGGAGCGGGCCGTGCTGGACTGGGATCTGGGTAATCTCCTGCAGGGCAAGCTCTGGATCAAGACTCTGGCGGTGACTCGCCCCGTGGTCCGGGTGGCGGAGTCCGAGCCGGTGCCGGAAGAGCCGTCGGAGCCCTTCGTCTGGCATCCGTTGCCGCTCAAAATCCAGGTTGACAGCCTCAAGGTTGCCGATCTCGATGTGGCGGTGCCCGGCGTGACGATCACCCTCAAGGATCTGGACATTGGCGCCGCCCTGGATCGCGCCGGGCTCATCGTGCGCGGCCCCGTGCTCGATGGCCTGAACGTGGTGGTAGCACCGTCCCCGGTGGAGGCGGCCAGTGACAAGGGCGCCAAACCGGCGGATGAGAAAAGCGCCACCCTGGCGGCCGGCGAGCGCAAGGCTGTCCCCGGTGACAAGACGCAGGCCGCAAGCAAGCCCGAGCCCATGGTGCTGCCGGCGGTGCGACTGCCTTTCCCCATCCAGCTGGAGGGGCTGAAAGCCACGGCGTTCCGTTATCAGCAAGGTGAGCTGGTGGAGGGGCTAGACAACCTGTTGCTGTCGGCCACCGCCGAGGAGGAGCGCATCGACATCCGGGAGCTCTCCTTGCGCCATGCCATGGCGGATCTGGCCTTGAGTGGTCAGGTGCGCCTGCACGAGGATTACCCCCTCGCCCTGACTCTGGATGCCAAGGCGCGTCAAGGGCTGCTGGACGGGGAGCTCAAGGGGGAGCAGGTCAATCTCGTCCTGGACGGTTCTGTGGGCAAGCTTGGGCTGGCACTCAAGGCCAAGGGGCCGGTGGGCGCCAATCTCAAAGGATCCCTTGCGGCCCTCGACCCGGATCTGCCCTTCGATCTGGCGCTGGACTGGAAGAGCCTCTCCTGGCCCCTGCACAAGCCCGCCAAGGATGAGCCCAGCTATCGGCTGGACAAGGGCACCCTGAGCGCCAAGGGCAAGCTCTCCGGTTACCAGTTTGCGTTCAACACCGCCGGCAAGGGGACCGATGTGCCCCCCTTCAAGGTGGCGCTCTCGGGCAAGGGGGATCTCAACCAGCTGAGCCGTATCGAGCTGCTGCTGGGGGCCCTCAAGGGGGAGCTCAAGCTCGACGGCAAGCTGGCCTGGAGCAAGGGGGTCCAGTGGCAGGGGACGACCGAATTCAAGGGGATCAACCCGGCGGAGCTGGTGCCCGAGATCAAGGGGGCACTGGCGGGCAAGATCACCAGCCGCTTCGATCTGGATGAGGCGGGCCACTGGCAGCTTGCCCTGCCCGAGCTCAAGGTGGATGGCAAGCTCAACCAGTATCCCCTGGCCTTGCAGGGCAGGCTCAGCGGCAACGACAAGATGGAGTGGACCATCCCGGCCCTGGCGCTGCAAAGCGGCCCCAACCGGCTGCAGGCCAAAGGCTCGCTCACGACCCAGGCCTGGAAGCTGGATGCGGATCTGGATGCGCCCAAGCTTGGGGGCATCTACCCGGGTCTGGGAGGGGACATCAAGGGCCAGGTGCGCGTCACCGGCAACCAGCAGGCGCCGCGCGTGAATGCCGACCTGGTGTCGGGCCGACTCGCCTACGCGGGCACCGTCCTCAAGGAGACCGTCATCAAGGCCAACGCCCTGGTCGGGGTGAAGCCCGCCGGTGAGGTGGCGGTGACGGTGGCGAGCCTGGCGCAGGGGGAGACCAAGCTCTCGCAAATCGCCCTGAACCTGAGCGGCGATCTCGAGCGCCACGGGCTCACCTTGACCATGAAGGGGGATCCGCTGGCGGCAGACCTCAGCCTGAATGGCAGCCTGCGCGGTGACCGCTGGCGTGGCACCCTTGCCGAGATGAAGCTCAAGACCCCCCTCAAGCGCTGGGCGCTGGCCGCCCCCTGGTCTCTGGACCTGGATCTGCCGAAACAGCAGCTGACCATGGGGGATCTCTGCCTCGCGTCCCAGAAGGCCAGTCTCTGCGTCAAGGGGAGCCGGATAGCCCAGTCCCAGGGCAATCTGGAATTTGCCCTGAACGAATTTGATCTCAAGCGGCTGCGCCCCTGGTTGCCGGACAATTTCCGCTGGCAGGCGGTGCTGTCGGCCGACGGGCGCGCCAGCTGGCGCGGCAACCAGCCGACCCTGCACGCCACCGTGCGTACCACGCCTGGGACCTTCGTCGCCGACGAACTCAAGACCGACTACCAGCGCCTCGAGCTCGGGATCGATTTCGAGCGCCAGCAGGCCGCCATCCGGGTCGATTTCGCCTCCGAGCAGATAGGCAACATCGACACCGATCTGCTGATCCGGGATCCCGCTGGCCGCGGCAACCTCGGCGGTCAACTCAGGTTTGACGATCTGAAGCTGGCGACCTTTGCGCCCCTCATTCCCGAAGTGCGCTCCCTGCAAGGGGTCATCTCGGCGGATGCCCGCTTCGACGGTACCCTGGCTGCCCCCCTGCTGTATGGCGAGCTGAACCTGAAGGAGGGGGAGGTTCAGACCCACTCCGACATGGTGACCCTCTCCAAGCTGGTGACCCGCCTCAAGATAGAAGGCAACCGGGCCGAACTCGACGGCTCCATGATGGTGGGCAAGGGCCCCCTGGTGCTGGGGGGCTGGCTGAGCTGGGCACAGCAGCCGGTGACCGGCAGCCTCACCATTCAGGGCAAGGAGCTGGAAGCCCAGTACCCGGGCATGGGCCGGGTCAGGGTGACACCTGACATCGCCATCTCTCTCGGGGAGGAGACCAGGGTGACCGGTCAGGTGGACATCCCCTGGTCGCGCATCCTGGTCAAGAGCCTGCCAGACAGCGCGGTAGCGGTCTCCGATGACGTCACCGTCATCTACGACGATCTGCCGCCGGTCCCCAAGGCGGCACCGCTGCCCATGGAGATCAGGCTCGCCATCCGGCTCGGGGACGACGTCCGCCTTGAAGCCATGGGACTCAAGACCAAGGTGGGAGGGGCCCTCAACATTCGCCAGGATCCCTCCAAGCCGCTCTCGGGCAACGGGCAACTGGAGCTCAGGGACGGGCGCTTCAAGGCCTATGGCCAGAACCTCATCATCAAGGAGGGGCGGATCCTCTTCTCCGGCCCCATCGATCAGCCCTATCTCAACATCGAGACCTATCGGGATCCGGACACCATCGAGGACAACGTGACCGTCGGGGTGCGGGTGACGGGGCCGGCCGCCAAGCCGAAGATCACCGTCTATTCCGAGCCGCAGATGGCGCAGTCCGAACAGCTCTCCTATCTGTTGCGGGGCAAGGGATTGCAGACCAGCGGCGAGGATGGCGGCTTCAACGGCCTGCTGGTGGCGGGGGCCGTGAGCCAGGCGAGCGGCGTGGTCTCCAGCATCGGGGAATCCCTCGGCATGAGCGACGTGGCCCTCGATACCGCAGGCAGTGGCGATGACACCCAGGTGACCCTGTCGGCCTACCTGCTGCCCGGCTTGCAGTTCCAGTACGGGGTCGGGGTGTTCAGCCCCATCGCTGAATTCAAGCTGCGCTACGAGCTGATGCCAAGGCTCTATCTGCAGGCCATGAGCGGGGTGGCCCAGGCGGTGGATATCTTCTATCGCTTCACCCTGTAAGGGGCGCGGATGACAAGACAGATGCCTGGGGAGACGTTTATCCCCCTCTGCCCGACCTGCTGATGACAGCTGTCGCCAGCAGGTTCGGGGTGAGAGCGTGTATATATTGACGGGAGGCTTGGCCTCCCGTTTTTTTGTAGAAGAAGGGGATTTGTGGAAGCCAGAAAAGCGAAAACCCGGCACAAGGCCGGGTTCTCTGAAAGATGGTGGAGGGAGAAGGATTCGAACCTTCGAAGGCAGAGCCGTCAGATTTACAGTCTGATCCCTTTGGCCGCTC